>JAHFCS010000059.1 GCA_023249395.1 Gemmatimonadota bacterium | reverse complement strand
CGTGTACGGTAGCGGCGTGGCTGCCGTGATACTCACAGGGATGGGTAGCGACGGCGTTGAGGGACTGCGGATGGTGCAAGCGGCAGGCGGTCTCGTCATCGCACAGGACGAAGCGAGTTCGATTGTGTACGGAATGCCGGGCGAGGCGGTCGCGGCGGGCGTCGTCCACGAAGTGCTCCCGGTGCAGAGCATCGCGACCCGCCTCCTGCTGCATCTGGGCGGCGCAAATGGCTGAGCTGCGCGTCCTGGTCGTTGAAGACAGCCCCACCCAGGCGGAAGTCCTTCGCGACGTCCTGGAGGTGGGAGGCGGCCACAGCGTGACGGTGGCCTGGAATGGAGTGAGCGCTCTCGCCGCGCTTGCCACAGAATCCTTCGACGCCGTCATCACCGACGTCGTGATGCCCGGAGACGTGGACGGCTACGAGCTGTGCCGGCGAATCAAGGCCGGCCCGCACAGCGGCACCCCCGTCATGCTGCTGACCAGCCTTACCGATTCCGCAGATGTCATCTCGGCATTGGCCGCCGGCGCCGATGCCTTTGCGCGCAAGCCGTACGACCCGCTCGTCCTTCTTCAGCGGCTTGACCGTCTCATTGCGTCGCGCGCGTTGCGTGGGAATGGCGGGACGGTTGAATCGGTGCCGGTCATGTTTCTGGGGCGTGAGGTCACCATCAACTCTTCTCTCCGGCAAGTTGCCGACCTGCTCGTCTCCACGTTCGAGGAGGCGGTGCTTCAGAACCGGGCACTCATGCAGCGCGAGGAAGAACTGGGGGCGGCTAACGCGCGTCTCGACCGGTACGTCGGTTCACTCGAACGTCGCTTGCAGAATGTGGTGGACACCATACCGGACGTGCTCTTCAGCGTGAGTCCTGGGTTTGAGCAGATTCGCTATCTCTCCCCGGCGGCATTGCACGTCTTCGGATTCACGGCCGACGAAATGCTCGCACACCCGTGGCATTGGCGGCGCGGCGTTCACCCGGATGACCTCCCCGCGCTGCTCGCGGCGGCGGAGCAGGCGGTGTCCTGCAGCAGCCTGCAATCGGTGGAGCATCGGTTCGCGGCGCCGAACGGCGAACGCCAACTCCAGCTGCGCTTCGTCGCGGTTCATAACGAGAAATTCGGGACAAGATTGGACGGCGTGGTGCGGGATGTCACCGAACAGGCGCGCGCGCACGCGGAGCTCGAGAGCGTGCAGCGACAGCTCGTCTTCGCGCAGAAGATGGAGGCGATCGGTGCGATCGCGGGCGGGGTGGCCCACGACTTCAATAATCTCCTCGGCGTCATGAAGATCGCCGCCGAGATGACGCTGTCGGATGACGCACTGCCTCCGTCGCTGCGCGAGAACTTGGAGGAGATCGCGCGCACGGTAGATCGGGGCGTCAACCTCACCAAGCGCCTGCTGGCGTTCAGTCGTCAACAGGCCTATGATGTCCAGGTCGTGGACCTGAAGCAACTGGTCCACAGTTGCCACCAGATGCTCAGCACAGCGGTGGGGGAGACCATCTCGATAGAGATCGCAGACGGCCCGGAACCGGCTACCGTGCTCTCCGATCCGGGACAACTCGAGCAGGTGCTGATGAACCTCTGCGTGAATGCGCGAGATGCGATGCCGCACGGGGGATCGCTCCGGATTGCCATTGAGCGCGAACGCGTGGTGACGGAGAACGTTCCGCAAGTTCCGGGGGCATACCCTGGGGACTTCGTGCGGCTCGTCTGCGAAGACAACGGCATCGGGATGGACGAAGCCACGCAGTCGCGGATCTTCGAGCCCTTCTTCACCACGAAGGCCGTGAACAAGGGGACAGGATTGGGGCTGTCGGTGGTCTATGGCATCGTCCAACAACACGGCGGCTTCATCACCGTCAAGAGCCGGCGCAACGCGGGCACGACCTTTGACGTGCACCTCCCCTTCTATGCCGCCCAGCCGAAAGTCGCCGCCGCGCAGCGGCCGTCGTCTTTTGTCGGAGGAAGCGAGACCGTCCTGCTGGTGGAGGACTCGGAGGAACTGCGACGGTCGGCGAAGCTGCTGCTCGAAATGCTCGGTTACCGCGTGATCGTCGCGAAGGACGGGCTGGAAGGGCTCGAGGTGATCGAGTTGCACGGAGAAGAGATCAATCTCGTGCTGACCGACGTGACGATGCCACGTCTGACCGGCCCGGCCATGCGCGACGCTGCGCTTCTGCGCCGCCCGAATCTCCGATTCCTCTTCTCCAGCGGCTACGGTCTGAACGCGGGTGACCTCGGGAACGCCGCCGTGCTCGGCAAGCCGTACAGCACGGCGGAACTGGCGCGGTCGGTCCGGGACGCCCTCGACACTACGCCGAGGCCTGTCCAATGAGGGGTCGGCGTCACGAGCGGGCCATGCAGCAAGCCGCCTTGATTCTGGCGCTCGCGACGATCGCCATCGGCCTCACCGTCATCGCCGGCTGGATCTTCGAACTGCCTCGGTTGACAGATTGGTCGGCCACGGCGGTGAGGATGAAGTTCAACGCGGCGGTGTGCCTGGTTCTGCTCGGGCTCTCGCTTTCGCTGCAGCGGAGTGCGCGTCCGACCGTGCGGCGTACCGCAGCCATCCTGGCCGGTGTGGCCACGCTCATCGCGGCGGTGACGTTATTGCAGCAGTTCGCCGGATGGGACTTCGGAATTGACAACCTCGTGGTACTCGAGCCGCCGAGCACCACCGGCTCAATCGCTCCTGGCCGCATGGCCCCTGCCACCGCGATCACGTTCGTGCTCGTCGGCTTCGCCCTCATGCTAATTGACGCGAGAACGAAGCGTGGATGGTCCCTCTCGCGTCCGCCGACTCTGGTGGCCGCGATCGTCACCGTGTTCGTCGCCTCCGGCTACCTGTTCGGCGTGGACTTCTTCTCAGGCCTGGGTCGGTTCGCGCGTCCGGCGTTGCCCGCCGTGGTGGCCCTCGCAACGCTCTGCGCGGGGACCATCCTCATTCGACCGGGTCTGCTCGCCGCCGAGAACCCTCACGGATTGCTGGTGCGCCGATCGCTTGCCGTCGTGACCGTCGTGCCCTTCGCCCTCGCTTGGCTACACCGCGTCGGCGTCGAGCGCTGGTCGCTTCCCAATTCATTCAGTCTGGCGCTCTCGGCGACTCTTGCTGTCCCCGTCGCCTGGGTCATCCTGCTGACGATCGGTCACATCATGGAGCAGGGCGCACTGCGGCTGGAACTCGCGCAGCGCGCGGGCGGCGTGGGCGTCTTCAGCTGGGACATTCCCACCGGAGACGTGCAGTTCTCGGCGGCGTTGGAGGAACTGTACGGCGTTACTCGCGGAAGCTCCGGTCACCGCGTCGACGAATGGGTGAGCCGCATCCATCCGTATGACCGCGCGGCGGCCGAGGACGCGGCCAGAGAAGCCGTCGCTTCCGGCACGGACTTCGACATCGAGTATCGCATCGTCAGGCCGGATGGCGAGGTGCGCTGGATCCACGCGCAGGGGGTCGTCACTCGCAACGCACTTGGCGAACCGGAGCAGATGCACGGCACGAACACCGACATTACCCAGCGAAGACTCGGGATGGCGGCGCTCGAAGCCAGCGAAAGACGATACCGCGACCTCTTCGAAGACGTCGGCGTCGGGATCCTGCGGACCTCCAGCAATGACCGTCTCGAAGCGGTGAATGCGGAAGGCGCACGCCTCTTCGGCTACGCGTCTCCGGCCGCGATGCGCGCCGAGCTGGAAGATGACGTAACCCGACTTTATGTCGATCCCGCTCGCCGCGCTCAAGTCATCCGATTGAAGACCGAGAACCCGGAGTTGCAGACCTTCGAGAGCGTCCACCGCCGCAGGGACGGCAGCACATTCGTCGGCCGCGCGAACGCGCGCTCGCTCGTCGGATCGGACGGCAAGCTCACCGGATTCCTGACGGTGATCGAGGACATCAGCCTGCACAAGCGCATGGAGCGGCAGGTCCTCGACGTGCTTCGCTTCAACCAGCGGATCCTGGATTCCTCGCCGGATGGAATCCTCACCTACGACTCGACCGGCCGGTGTCGGCAAGCCAACGCGGCCGCGGCGCGAATTGTGGGCACGACAGTCGAGGAACTCCTCAAGCAGAACTTCCGGCAGCTCGAATCGTGGAAGAGAGCAGGCATGCTCGCTGCCGCCGAACAGGCGCTTGCCACACGCACTGAGCAGAAGCTCGAAGTCCATCTCACAACCATGTTCGGGAAGGACGTCTGGCTCCACTTGGGCTTCGCTTCCTTCTTCTCCGACCAGGCGCAGCATCTGCTGGTGTTCTCGACCGACATCAGCGAACGGATGCGTGCGGAGGAAGCATTGCGCCTGTCCCGGCAGCGGCTCGCCCTCCACATCGAGCAGACTCCGCTGGCCGTCATCGAGTTCGACGTCAAGGGATGCTTCACGGCGTGGAATCCCGCAGCCGAGCGGATCTTCGGCTGGACCGCCGAGGAAGCCTTGGGGCAGTACTGGGCCTTCATAGTTCCGGAATCCGCGCGTCCTGCGTTTGATGGCGTGTGGGGCGCGCTCGTGGCGCAGCGCGGCGGCGGACGCTCGACCAACAAGAACCTGACCAAGGACGGCCGGACGATCTCGTGCGAATGGTTCAATACGCCGCTGGTTGCGCCCGATGGCACGACGGTCGGCGTGGCGTCGCTCGTGCAGGACGTCACCGACCGCGAGCGAGCCGAGCAAGGCCGTCGGAAGCTGCAGCAGGCCGTGGAGACTTCGGGCGAAGCGGTCTTCATCACCGACCTGGACGGCATCATCAGCTACATCAATCCTGCCTTCACGGCCCTCTACGGATACGCCGCCGATGAAGTCCTCGATCTGGTCACGCCGCGCATTCTCAAGAGCGGGAGGCTTGCGCCGGCGGCGTACGAACAATTCTGGAGCGCGCTCGTCAGCGGCCAGGAAGTGCGCGGTGAGGTGCTCAACCGGCGCAAGGACGGAACGATCATCACCGTGGAGAGTTCAGCCAGCCCCGTGCTCGATCAGACCGGTCGCATCACCGGGTTCCTCGGCATCCAGCGAGACATCACGGAGCGGAAGCGAGCCGAGCAGGAACTCGAGGCCTCGCGTGAACAGTTGCGCGCGCTCACGCGACGCATTCAGCATCTTCGTGAGGAAGAGCAGACCCACCTGTCGCGCGAGATTCACGACCAGATCGGACAGACGCTGACGGCGGTGCAGATTGACCTTGGCTGGCTCTTCGACAAGCTTCCGAAAGGGAGCGCGGCGCTGCGACGCCGGGCGAGAGCGATGAAACAGCGAATTGACTTGGCGATGGAGAACGTGCGGCACATCGCCCTGGAGTTGCGTCCCCCGATCCTCGACACGGTCGGACTCGACGCCGCCCTCGAATGGCTGGTCGAACAGACCGCCCGGCAAGCCGGCCTGCGATTCAGTGTGGACGAGAACATCGAGGGCGCATCGCTTAACCCGGGGCTGGCGCTAGCGGTCTACCGCATCGCCCAGGAAGCCCTGACCAACGTGGTGCGCCACGCGGGTGCCTCACACGTCTCGGTCCAACTCGCCACCAGCAGGGAGGCGCTCACGCTCGAGGTCAGCGACGACGGTCGCGGTCTCTCGGCGGAGGAAGCTCGCAATCCGCGAGCGCTCGGGCTGCTCGGAATGCGCGAACGCGCCGCGGCGTATGACGGGTCGCTGACGGTGACGGGCGCCGAGGGGGAGGGGACGACCGTGCGTCTCTCCGTCCCGCTGCAGCGATGATCCGCGTCCTGCTCGCCGATGACCACGCCATGGTGCGCGAGGGCTTGCGGCGGATCCTCGCCGACCACCGCGATCTCGTGGTCGCCGCTGAAGCGACCGATGGCGACGAAGTGCTCCGCAAGCTCGGTGAGTCAGGCGCGGACGTTGTGGTCCTCGACATCGCGATGCCCGGCCCGGGCGTCTTCGACGTGCTAGCGCAGTTGCGCACGTCGTTCCCCGAGACGCGCACGCTCGTGCTCAGCATGCATCCCGAACGGCAGTATGCCGCGCGCGTCATCCGCGCTGGCGCGGCCGGCTACCTCACCAAAGGGCGATCGGCAGAGGAACTGGTCAACGCAATCCGCAAAGTGTATGGCGGTGGGACGTACGTCAGCGCGGCGCTCGGCGAAATGCTGGGTGGCAGCTTGCGGGCGAAGGTGCGAACGCTCCCGCACCACGCGCTCACGAATCGGGAAGTGGAAGTGCTGCGGCGCCTCGTGGCCGGCGAAACGACCAAGGAGATCGGGAGACAACTCGCGATCAGCCCGAAGACGGTCAGCACGTATCACACGCGCATTCTCCGGAAGCTGGGACTCACGAGCACACCGGACCTGGTCCGCTACGTGCAGGAACACGAGCTGTTCTAAGGGCGCCAGGCGACGGGGATGACGCAGCTCCGCGCCGCGCGGAGGATCGCATCGCCTCTGGTGCGCGCTTGCATCGCAAAGTTGAGCGCCGTATGCTTGCTGCTTCGCGGAGCGTTCCGCATCGGTTGATCCTTCCTGGCGGAGGACGCGATAAAACCGCTGGACGTCATTCCTACCCTCGTTGCGGCCGGCGCGTTCGTCTGCCTCGCAGCCGTTTGTCATGCCGCCGAGTGTGGCAAGACTCCTCGGCTTGATCCTCCGGATCCGGTTGCGCTTGCGCGCGTGGCGACAGTCGGCAAACCCGACGAAGTGAAGATCTACTTCGGACGAGTTGGCGACATCGGTCCGCTCGTGACGGCGCTCGGCGCCGAATGCGCCGCCCTGGTGGCTCGACGCCTGAGCCTCGAGGAAGGGTGGGGCTTTCGCGCTCCGGACGGACAGCTGTTGCCGGGGCTGCACATCTCGCTGTGGGCACGGAAGGGAACGGCTGATCCCTCTCTCTACTACGGCCACCGCGTGGGCGTCAATCTCTACACGCTAGACGGGCTGGATCTGCTGACGGTCGAGGGAGCAAAGTCCGTGGGCTTCCTCCGGAACGTGCCCGTCGTTGCCATGTTCGTCGTCGCGGATAGCGATCGCGCCGTTGCGCTGCCGGAGATCGGTCCGGAGCGACTCACGGGCCGCCTCAAGGAGTTGGCGGTGCAGCTACGCGCGCACGGTGTGGTCGAGGTCCGCAAGATCGCCGCGAACTTTGAACCCGATGGCCAGCTGCATGTGAGGGCCGACGCTCGCGACAACGGCGACCAGAAGATCTCAATTGCGATCCCGGCGCCCGCGGGTAACGAGCCGCTCGAGCTAAAGACCGACCGCGGAGAAATCTACTTGGCGAGTCTGTGCAATGCGCCGGCGTTGTCTTATCGCAAGCCTGGACTCGCTGGTGACCTCGCCTTCTACTACTCGATCCCGCTGGGTAAGTGCCCTCTCTTGGTAGCGTGGCGACCTTTCTTCGCGCTCCCGGCCGCCTCTCACAAAGGAGTCACGTCCGATCAGTACTACCGACCTCTGGTTGAACTCACCTTCGAAGCCGAGGCGGAGCACAAGTACGAGGTGGTCCCGCGGGATCCAGTATTTGGCTCCGGTTTTGCCGTTCTTGATCGGACGACCAAGAAGCAGGTTGCCCCTCCTGAACGGTAGAGCGTCGGCGCAAGACCACGAGGTTGCGCGCCAAGTCTGACGAGATTTCTGCATCTGAAGCAGGCGCGGCGCAGTTTGCCGCGCGGCCCCCAGCGCCCGACGCTCCGCGAATGCGGAGCGCCCGACCGCTTTGTGGAGGCCATCCCCATGTGGACCTGCAAGCAGTGCGGCGAGGAGATCGAGGACGAGTTCGATGCGTGCTGGTCGTGCTCCGCATTTCGAACGCCGACGGCCGAGTTGTCGGTAACCGCGGACGCCGAGATCGTCGCCGATAGTGAGCGCTCCGCACACGATCCTGCTGGTCCGAGCGCCAAGGTCGACGTCCTCGACTCCGCGCGACAGTGCGACGTGCACCGCATCGGTCTCTTCCGCCGCGTCCACACCACGGGTTGCCTGACGCACCTGATTGGACTCGTGGCCGGCCTGTTGCTCTCGGTCGGAATCCTACTCATCGCGTCCCTTATTCTCGCGGCGTTGGGCTTGACGGGGGGAATCGGAATCACGGGACTGCTGGTCGTGGCCGGGTGCATCGGTGCGGGGGAGATGTGGGCCGCACGCCTCCTCAGGAAGGCCAAGGAGGTTCCCGATGACTTCGCGCTCGTCATGGCGGGCGCTGATATCCACGTGCACGCGTGGTCGTTCGATGGCACGGTAGTGCGGCTCGGTCCCCACGCGGCGAGCTGGTCGCGGCGTTCTGTATCGGTCGCAGTCGGCAACATCGAGATGCGCCCCGCTGGCGTGCCGGCGGCGGCGGCGACGGCCACGACCATCTCGGGAGTTGGTTTCTTGCTTGACGGCGAGCCCATGTTCCAGGCGGAAGTGCTTTCCGTCGTTGACGCAGATGAGGAGACAGGCGTGATCGTGATGCGCAGCGCGGAGCACAACGCAGCTCTCGGTCGCCTCAGGAAGCATCGGGAACAAGCGACAGAGCAGTGAGTGACCTGACCCGTGCATGAGATGATGAGTTACACAGGAGATCAGCCCACATGTCTTTCTTGGATCTTTTCAAACCGAAGTCAGCGATGCAGCGGTACGCCGAAGTTCTCGAAGTCACCCAAGCCGCCTTGTCGTGGTGGCGCCGGTACGCGGCGTTGTTTCACAGCCACCATTGGGGCGGTCCGAGTGTGCAGACGCCCTATGAGCTCATCCCGCGGAACTACTGGGTTCTGGATTTCACAAGGAAAGCGGACGCGCTCGCCGAGGACCAGTCAATGTTCGGTGTTCGCGCGCGATTTCTCCGCGGAGCGCTGCGGCTGCTTCGAGAGATCCATTTTCGTGCGGACACGTTCGCCATCGGCGTCGGCAGCGCGAACGACGCGCTCGAGAGGATCTACAGTAGCCCGAAGTACCTCACCGACGCGCTCCCTGAGACCTTGGCTCTTCTCACGGAAAGCCTCGCCGCTGACCCGGACGTTGACTTGGAAGTGGCACGCGACCTCGGCAGAG
>JAHFCS010000058.1 GCA_023249395.1 Gemmatimonadota bacterium | reverse complement strand
AGTCTCCGGATCATCGACGCCGCTATCCTCGAGGCCCGCAACGCTCTCGCTGCGGATCCGGCGAACAGGACGCTCATCGAGATGCTTGCGAATTCGTATGAGCAGAAGGTGGATCTGCTCAAGCGCACGACCGAGATGGGACGAGGGTGAGCGTGAACAATCGACTGTTTCCGCTCGCGATCGCGCTCATGGCGGTCGTCGGTCGGGCCGAAGCACAGATAAAGGTCGAGCGAGGGCTACGGCTGAGCGCCGACGGGTCGGTGAGGATCTCCAACCTCGTCGGCAACGTGCGCGTCATCGGATGGGACCGGGATTCGGTCGCACTCCGTGGCTCACTCCCAAAAGGTGACAAGCTCTACATGGGCGGCGGGGCGCAGGGAATGAAGATGTTCGTCGAGCCGCTCAACGATCGGAATCCGCAGCCGAGTGCTCTCGAGGTGATGGTCCCGTCGCGTGCGAAGGTGTGGGTCAAGACCGCGACCGCCTCGATTGATGTCTCCGGCGTGACCGGCCAGCTGGATCTATATGTAGTGAGTGGCGCGATAACAGTCTCAGGAAATCCGTCGGAGCTCAATGCGGAGGCAATCGACGGGGACATTAACGTCATCGGTGATCCGGGATGGCTGCGTGCAAAGAGCGCGAGCGGAGACGTGACGCTCAAAGGGACGAGCGATGACATCGCGCTCTCGACCGTGAGCGGCGCAATCGCTGTGAACGCGGGCAAGCTCGAGCGAGCGAAGATCGAGAGCGTCACCGGACCGATCCGCTTCAGCGCCGACATCCAGCGGGGAGGCGCGCTGGATATCGACACTCACAGCGGTACGCTGGATTTCACGATTCCGCGGAACACAGGGGCTGACTTCGACATCGCATCGATCGCTGGATCCATCACCAACGAGCTCAACTACAGTCGGCCGGCGAAGGGTCGTTACGGCAGAGGCGCCGAGCTGGTGATGACGAATGCATCCGGTGGCGCAAGGGTGACTATCAGGTCGTTCAAGGGCCCGGTGACTCTGAGAAGCGCGAAGTAACGATCGAACAACACGCCATCGTCTGGTGTGTTGCTGACGGCCGGACGCGGGTGGGCTGGGGGCGCGCAGCGTCTTTTACCAGTTTTTCCTCATTCTCTCAACTCCACTAGCGTGAGCGGCATCCTACCAGAGCAAGGCGCGAGACACGCGCCGAAAAAACCCTCTGACTGGAGCCGCTCATGATGCGCTCACCACTTCGCAGGCTTGCTCTCCTCGCTGCACTCACCGCCACAGTCTCGACGGTCGCAACGGCCGGCCCTCCCTGGATCGCCATCGAGTACCCCGCCAACCCGCACGATCCGGGCACGCGCGGCGCTCTCCTCACGGTTCGCACGTACCATCACGGCGAACTGATGTCGTATGAGCTCTCGGGAACCGCCGAAGGAATCGTCAACGGCCAGCGACAGAGCATGCCGCTCGACATTCGACGCCTCACTCAGCCGGGAGTTTACGCTGTACGCTGGCAGAAGCCCGCGCAGGGGACCTGGGTGCTCGTCATCACCAGCAGCCTGTCGGGCTCGTTTGCCGCGACGGCCGTCGTCACGATTGATTCGCGCGGTGGAGTAGCTTCAGTCGACGTTCCTTACGATACGATTGAGAACGGACGATGGCGCGTACCCAAACGCGTTGCCGCGAACGAGATTGACGCGATGCTCAAGAGCGCGGCGGCAACCACAGTCGCTCGCAGGCAGTAACAAAAACCGGTATCCGGTACCAGGTACCAGGTACCAGGTACCAGGTATCCTGGTTACGGGTTGATCCAGTAAGAAACCTTGAGCAGCAGCGTATTATCGGGATGCTGCTTGAAGATGTCCTCGAAATCGCGGCGGAAGCTGAAATCGTTCACCCTGTCGCCGGAATCCTGCCGCCCCTGTGCCCACACCAGGAAGAGCGTCGAGCCCGGACTGTATTCCCAACGCAGAACCGTGTTGGAATGGAATTCCTTGAAGCTGAAACCACCAGGATCGCCGCTGAATGGCTTGAACCGATCGGCGTAGTTCGCAGCGCGCGGGTCGTTCAACTCGCGCCAGTTCGAGTATGCGCCGCTCGACGTAAAGGGCTGACCGTAGAACTGCAGCGAGAGATTCGGTGTCATCGTGAAGTTAAGCCGCGTCGAGAGGTCCACCGTCGTCTGATCGAGACGCGCGAACGTGTAATGAGCAGTGTCACTGCCCACAGTCCCGAAGTTGGCCCGCCACTGCTTGTCGTTGATGTCGTGGCTGTAGTTGAAGCTGAGCGATGCGCTGAAACGGCTCGAGAGCCTGAACTGCGCGCCTGGATTCAGCCAATACCCGTGCGAGTTGCCGTCACTGCCTCTCCACCCGCCGGCAAACGTATTCAGGTACCACGGCTTTCGGCTGTCGCTCTCGATTCCGGTCCAGCCCTCGTATTCCATTGATTTGCGAACCGCTGGCCCGCCCCGAGCCTCGCGATCGTTGTAAACGTTCGTGAAATCATTGACGTTCGCGCCGATGTGACCCCAGAACCAATTGGGGAACTGCACGTGCCAGTTCGTGTTCAATCCCACCGTCGTGGGCAGACCTTCCGCCGTCCACTTCTGCATCGTGTTGAAGTTCAGGAATGCGCGCGTGTAGATCTTGGTCGGCTTGGTGTATTGCAGCGCGAACCAGTTCCTGAACATCATCTCGTCTGCTCGCGACTGGAAACCGAGGTCGTTCGTCTCGAAGCCGGGAGAGAAGCGCTGGAGAACGCTCTGGAAACGCGTCACTCCGCCGCCGAATTTGCTCAGCGTCAGACGCTCTGCGTCTCCCCTGAGTGAAGTGCGCGTTGGATCGAACTCGAGATCGTCGTCCGGCCGCTGGTAGCGGTGCACGCCGTCGCGCTGTGTGCCGGCGATCGCATCCGCAGTTCCGTTTACGAGGCTACCTGAAAGATTCGCCGCGAGCTCGAAGCGCTTATCGAGAAAGCGATGGCGCAGGTCGAGACCGCCGCTATACGCAGCCCGGCGAAGATAGCTGTCGGTATTCGAATCGAGGCTGCGGTTGACGCCCGTGATCATTGCGCCGAAGTCAGTCTGGCCGTCGCTGCTCGACTGCTGCACCCGCGCAACCGAGTAGTTGGTTTGCGGCTCGATGGTGCGTGACTGCGGGCCGATCTCGCGCTGTGTGACCGCGTCGAGGAGGCCGATGGATGTTCCCTTTCCAACGCGACCGGTGACTTTCGCGGCGCCGAGGATGGTCGTGTTGGTGGCGCTGTTCTGGTCGCCATAAAGTCCGCCGAGCTGCGGCGATCTGCCGATGCGCCGCGAATAGAACAGACCGGTGCAGCCGCTGTCGATGTCCCCGCAGTTGGTCTTGAACGAAAAGATCCCCGATCCTTCCAAAAAGAAGGGCCGCCGCTCGTCGAAGAACTGCTCGAAAGCCGACAGGTTCAACACGGCGGGATCAGCCTCCACCTGGCCGAAATCGGGGTTAATGGTTGCGTTGAGAGTGAGATTCGATGAGAGCCCGTACTTGAGATCGGCGCCCCCGGCGAACGACTGCGGGTGATTGTAGGAGCTGCCGGATGGCCGGGTCTCATTCTTCGTCACGACGTACGGCGTCAGCTCCAGACGGCTTGGCTGCCCGATGCCGCTGATGCCGGCAAGCTCGCCAGATTGCGAGATGTAGCCCTGCTTGTCGCGATAATACAGCGGCCAGCTGATACGCTCGGCCGTTCTCGCAACGTCGCGCACGATCATGAAGCCGAAGGTGTGCTCCGGATTGTTCGGGAAACGAAGCTGGCTGAATGGAATCCGGAATTCGGCAATCCAGCCGAGTGAGTCAACGGCGGTCGCGACGTCCCATACGGCATCCCAGCTCGGATCTTCGTCGTTGTCGTTGAACACGTAGAAGTCGCGCTTTACGCCGGCGGGATTGACGATGAACTCATATCCCGTGCGCCGGTCGTGGTATGAATCGATCACCAGCTTGAGCTGTTCCGACTGCGTGCGCACATCACGCCTGCTGAGCAGCGAGATGATGCTGTCGGGCGCGGGGTCGAACATCCGCGCCAGCACGTAGAGATAGTTGTCGTCGTGCATCACGCGAACCTGCGTCTTGAAGCGAGTCTCGACTCCTGTCTTCGGCTCGTATTGGAGGAACTTGTCGATCACCTGCGCGGTGTTCCACACGGGGTCGTCAGTCTTACCGTCGAGCACCGGCGGCGATACTGCCCGCGTTGACATTGCTACCGTCGCGCTTGCCGTTGACGCGGCCGGATTGGCGGTGAGCGCCGCCTGAAGTGCCGAATTGCTGGCGACATTGGTGGAGCTCTGCGCGAATAGTGGTGTGGCGCAGAACAACAGCGAGATGACGATCGACTTTTTCATGAAGGAGCTCGCGGTGGACTTAACGACCCGGTACCCGGTACCCGTGACAATGGAGTGAGACAGCGGCGTCAGACTTAGGGTTTTGATTCCATTGTTCGGGTTTTGTAATCATTCCGGAGGCGGTGCCGTTGTGGTTCCCGGCTGTTGTGCGCTCTTACCAGATTCTGACAGTTGTTCTGGCGTACTTAGTGCTTCAACCCAATACTTGGGTGCGGCCTTCCTTCGGCCGCGAGGATCACGAACTTCGATTGACACAGGGCCTACGATACCTATCCGGCTTCATCTCCCGAACAAAAGGCTCGTCCTCGCCGTTTGCCTTCCGCTGGCGCTCCAGACTCGAATTCTCGAGGCTCAGGTCGTCACTCCGGCGGCCGGCGTCGAAGGGTCCTTCACGCTCTCCGGTTCGGTCAGAGCGGAAGCCACCGGCTCGCCTCTTCCATACAGCACGGTCACAATCGATGAGATCGGCCGCGAACGGTTTACCGACGAGACCGGGACCTTCAGCTACTATCTGGTCCCACCCGGGAAATACAGAATCCGCGTGCGACAGATCGGCTACGTCCCTGTCGATACCACGCTGCGGCTTTCAGCAGCCAACGCCGATCCGGTGTTCACGCTTGTGAAGGTGCCGTCGCTGCTCGAGTCGGTGCAGATCAGCGCACCGCCACGACAGTGCATCGTGCCCGAAGAGAACGGCTATGTCGGTGACCCTGATCTCACGACGGTCCTTGGCGAAGCGCGCAAGAACGCCGAGCGTGAGCGGCTGCTGAGGCGCACCTATCCGTTCGAGTACAAGCTCGCACAGGCGCACGACACGTACGACATGAAAGACAGCACGCACCGCATCAGATACGATACAATGACGTTCCGCAGCGACGACAACTGGCGGTACCGCGAGGGGAGGGTTGTATCTGGCGATCGAAATAAGTTGTTCGGTGACGTGCGAGTGATGCGACTGCCGACGCTCACCGATCTCGCCGACACGCGGTTCCTCGTGGCGCATTGCTTCAAGTATTCTGGGACAACGGACGAGTACGGTCCTCCGGCTCACCGTATCGACTTCGCTCCGCGGCCCGACATCAAGGCCCCCGATGTCGAGGGCTCCATCTACATCGACAGTGCCACATACATCATTCGCCGGGCCGAGTTTCGCCTGACGAAAGGCGGAGCCATCAAGCCAGCGGTACTCGGGATGAAGGTGACGACGACCTACCGTGAGATCCTGCCCAATATTGCACTGTTCGACGAGATAAAATCAGTTCAGCCCCTGATGCCGGATACGCCGAATGAGCACCCGACTGAATTCCGGCAGACGCAGCAGCTGCTGAGCTTTCGCTTTCTTTACCGCGGACCCCCGGGGAGCGAGGCTGCACTGGTATGGAAGAAGGCAGCGGCCGAGCAGCCGCCGGGAGTTCCAAACCTGCCTGTATTACCGAAGAATCCGCCGCCCGGAGCGCCTCTCAAGCGCTGAGATAGCGTCCAGGTGTTACAACTTCGTGGAAACATTTGCTGTAAGTAAGTAGATACTTGCATCGTGGCTGGCCGGCTTTTAGTTTCCGCCGCCATGGATACTAGAACCGAGCTCCTCAACGCCGCCGCTGCCGTGTTTTCGCAGCACGGCTTCCGCGGGTCCACAACCCGTCGCATCGCCGAAGCTGCGGGTGTCAATGAAGTCACCCTCTTCCGCTACTTCGGCTCGAAGGAAGCGCTCCTTCAGGAAGCGATCGCCAGCTCCGCCGAAGGCCTGTCGGCGATTGTTCTTCCCCTGGCTCCGGTTGATCCGGAGCATGAGCTGGCTGAATGGGTCAGCGCGCTGATCGAGCGGCTTCATTCGAGACGGTCGATCATCCGCAAATGCATGAGCGAGATAGAGGAGCGCCCCGAGATGATCTCCACCGCGGTGAGCACTCCGACACGCGCTTCGGCCGACCTCGCGACTTACCTGCGAAAGCTCAAGTCGAACGGACTTGCCGACGCTGACTTCGATGTGGCCGCCGCCGCAACGATGTTGATGGGCGCCGTCTTTCACGATGCAATGGGCCGCGAGATGATGCCCCAGCTCTATCCCGCGGCATCCAGGGCGCCCCGACTTTACTCCCGGCTTCTGCTCACCGCGATCGGCTTCAAGGCTGGTGCGAAAAACACTGATTCCGGACCGACGAGCAAGAAACACAAACCCACCATTTCCTCGTAGAGTTGACCATGTCTGCAGTCGTACGCCCGCGCAGCGGGCAACGGGCCACGCGTGCCATCACACTTACCGCCTTCGCGTGCCTCACAGGCGCGTTGCGTCTTTCCGCTCAGGGCACTCCACTTTCCCTCGAGGACGCAGTGCGCATGGGCGAATCGCAGAGCGAAGCCGTTCGCATCGCGCGCGCAGGAGTACAGCGCGGTGAGGGACAGCAGATGCAGGCGAGGAGTCAGTATCTGCCGCAGATCTTCGGATCGGGCAGCTACACGCGGACGCTCAAGTCGCAATACTCGGGCTTCGGCGGCTCGACCACCACCGACACGACAACCTCGAAGGCACCCGCCCCGCCATGTGATGCGTATCTCGCGGACGCGAGCGCCTCGGTGGCCGACCGGCTCGCCGGCCTCGACCTCGCGGCGCGCTGTGCGTCGGGAAACAATCCCTTTGCGTCGTTGAAGAGCCTGCCATTCGGCCAGGCCAATGCCTGGAACTTCGGCATTTCCGTTTCGCAGAGTCTCTTCAGCGGCGGCAGGGTGGGTGCGCAGACAGCGGCTGCCAACGCCGGCCGCCGCTCCGCTGAGATCGAGCTGACGGCCCAGCGCGCGCAGATAATTCTCGACGTCACTCAGGCTTACTATGACGCCGCGCTCGCCGACCGGCTGGTTGCGATCACCGAGGCCTCCTACACGCAGACCGAGAATGTCCTCAAGCAGACGCAGCTGGCGAAGAACGTCGGCAACATCTCCGAGTTCGAGCTGCTGCGCGCACAGGTGACCCGCGACAACCAGCGGCCGCTCCTGATCCAGCGCCGGAGCGATCGCGCCGTCGCATATCTCAGGCTCAGGCAACTCCTCAACATTCCGCTCAATCAATCGCTGTCGCTCACCACCGCGATCGACGACGCTGCGACACTTCCCGCCGGGATTCATCTCGCCGGTCTGACCATATCCGACTACTCGGCGCCCGACACGGTCAGCTCGCATCGGGCCAGCGTTCGCCAGGCGTCGGAAGCGGTAAGCGTGCAGCAGAATCAGCTTCGTATCGCGCGGTCGCAGCGCATGCCGACCTTGAGCCTTACCTCGCAATACGGCGCCGTCGCGTATCCGCCCAGTGGGCTTCCGACATCGAGCGAGTTCCGCGCCAACTGGACGATTGGGATCGCCACGCAGTTTCCGATCTTCACCGGCGGCCGGATTCGCGGGGACGAGGTGGTGGCGCAGGCAAACCTCGCTGAATCCCGCGCCCGGCTTCAGCAGGTGAGAGAGTTCGCCGCGCTCGATGCGCAGGTGGCGCTCAACGCACTCAACGAGGCGGCAGCATCGTGGGAAGCGAGTCGCGGAACAACGGAGCAGGCATCCCGCGCGTACTCGATCGCCGAGGTCCGGTATAGTGAGGGAATATCGACGCAGCTCGAGCTAAACGACTCGAGGATCCTGATGGAACAAGCGACTGTCAACAGCGCCCTCGCCGCGCGCAACCTTCAGGTGGCTCGCGTGAAGCTCGCGCTGCTTCCAAATCTTCCGTTGCAGAGCGCCACCTCAACGTTCTCGTCACAGCAGTCGCAGCAGACGCAGCAGCAGTCAACGCAGCAGTACTCGCAGCCGCAGCCGAGCCAGCAGCAGCAACAGGGACAGACGCAATCGGGCACGCTGGCGAATCAGCAGATTCCACCTGGACTTTAATTCATGAGACTCATACACAGTCGCAAAAACGTGCCAGTCAAACACCTGGTAGCTCTCGTAACCGCTTCGACACTGCTGGCACTTGGCGCCTGCAAGCGTGGCACGTCCGAGGCAGACGCGGCGAATGCAAAAGCGTCAGCGATGACGATCGGCACCGAAAACATCACGATCGTCACGGCGGGTCAGGTGATGAGCGGTCCAACCCTCTCAGGCTCGCTGACGGCGGAGCGCGATGCAACCGTTCGCGCGCAGGTTGGGGGCAGTGTGCTCCAGACGTACGCCGATCAGGGGCAACGAGTCGGCGCAGGCCAGCTGCTCGCGCGCATCGACGCTTCGGGACTTCAGGATGCGTTTCTCTCCGCACGAGCAGCGGTCGCGTCGGCGAGCAGCAGCGCCGACATCGCAACCCACGAGCTTGCGCGCAGCCAGAAGCTTTTCGCGGCTGGTGCGATCGCCGAGCGTGACATGGAGCAGGCGCGCCGCTCATCGATTGCCGCGGATGCAGCCTTAGCCGATGCAAGGTCGAGACTCGCGAACGCGGAGAAGCAGCTCGGCAACACGAGAATCCTTGCTCCGATACCTGGCGTGGTGAGTGATCGGCCTGTTTCAGCCGGAGACGTGGTGCAGCCGGGCGCCGCGATGTTCACGGTTGTCGATCCATCGAGCATGCGCCTCGAGGCGTCGGTCCCCGCGGACCAGCTTTCCGCGGTCCGCATCGGAGTCCCGGTGACCTTCACCGCCAACGGTTATCCCGGCCGCACGTTCATTGGACATGTGACGCGGATAAATCCGATGGCCGATCCCGCAACGCGACAGGTTCGCATCATCGCCTCGATCCCCAACGCGAGCGGGACTCTCGTCGGTGGACTTTTCGCAACGGGACGACTGGCCAGCGAATCGAAGAGCGGACTCACGGCGCCTGCGGCGGCGAT
>JAHFCS010000057.1 GCA_023249395.1 Gemmatimonadota bacterium | reverse complement strand
AACACGTCGCCCTGGACCGCCGGCTCGAGAATGTCGATTCGCGCTTCATTGCCGGCGAAGGCGCCCCTTCCACGCATCGTCACCGACTCCTTGCCGCCGACGTCCGACCGAACGATGAACTCGTAAGTAGTGCCGCCTGACACGGGCGCCGAAAGCGGCTTGGCGGCGAGCAGAATGGGAAGCGCCACCACGATGGCAAGGCGCGAAGGGCCGGAAAGAACAGAGATCATCAGTTACTCCTTGTGCAGCGCGCGACCGAGGGTTTTCAGGTTTGCGGGGAAATCAGATTCCGGCCCGAAAACATACGTCCCTGCTCAGAATCAGGCCAGTCTTTTGGACGGGAACGCCACCGAGACCACCACCGAGACCGCAAGTATCACCGCTATCACCAGCAGCGAGACGAGAATGGGGATCTCGTAGACGCTGCCGAGGAGCATCTTGACGCCCACGAAGGTCAGGACGACCGCCAGACCAAGCTTCAGGTAGTGGAATTTGTGGATCACTCCCGCCAGCATGAAGAAGAGCGATCTGAGACCCAGTATTGCACAGACGTTCGAGGTGTAGACTAGTAACGGGTCGCGGGTGACGGCGAAGATCGCGGGAATCGAGTCCACGGCAAAGATGAGGTCGGTCGTCTCGACAAGGACCAGCACAACAAAGAGCGGCGTCGCAAATACACGTGCGCTTTGACCGCGATTGGCCGGCTCGCGGATGAAGAAGCTCTGATCGCGGAAATCCTGCGTCACCGGGACGAGCCGCCTTACGAGGCGGAGGACAGGGTTCGACTCGGGCTCGATGTCGGCCTCGTCCTGCATCGCCATCCGGATTCCGGTGAAAATGAGGAATGCTCCGAAGACGTAGATGACCCAGTGGAATCGCTGGATGAGAAATGCGCCGGCCGCAATCATCGAGCCCCGCATCAGCAGCGCCCCGATGATTCCCCAGAACAGCACACGATGCTGATGCTTCTCGGCAATTCTGAAATACGAGAAGATCAGAACGATGACGAAGATGTTGTCGATCGAGAGCGAGTACTCGATCAGGTAGCCGGTGACGAACTCGAGCGCGGCCTGGCGGCCCTGAAGCCGGAGTATGACGCCGGCGAAGGCGAGCGACAGCGTGATCCAGACGCTGGTCCAGATCGCCGCTTCCTTGACGGTGATCTTGTGGGCCTTCTTGTTGAAGACGCCGAGGTCGATGGCAAGGACGGCCAGGACCCCGGCGTTGAAGGCGATCAGGAGCGCCATCCTGCTCATGCGAGGGGTGCCTCGCCGAGCTTACAGGCGCCGCTCCCGGTGAAGGTCAGCGGCGCTCCAGCGCATCGCGCACGTCGAGCAGAATCTCGAAGTAGAGCTGTTCCCGGCGGTATGCGAAGTCGAGCGACGCCATCTGCGATTGATCGCCTGCCGCTTTCGCTCGCTCGAATGCCTCGGTGTACATCTCGTCGAGGTTCGCCAGGATGCGGTCGCGTGATCGGGACATGAGGTTCTCGGAAAGTATTGAGGTGGAGGGCAGGATGTTGCCGTAGCGGTCAATGCCGGCGATTCGCTCGAGAACCGTCTCCGGATCGCGACCCTCGAAGATGAATCTCTTCGCTGCGCCGAAGGCAAGTCGCCGTGGATTGAAGGGGCTCGGCATTTCGTGGAGAGTATACCAAGGCTCCTCGCAACGGAAGCGGGCGAGAGATGGCCCGAATTCAGCGATTCAGGCGATAAAAGACCGTTCCCTCAACGATCAGTCCGACTCTGCGCCCTCAATCTTGTTATCGCCCGGCGGTGCGACATAGAGATAGTCGGTGACGACCCGGCCGCCGATGAGATGTTCGGCGACTATCCGCTTCGCGCCGGCCTCATCCACTGCCGCATACCACACATCGTCGGGATACACGACGACCATCGGTCCGTGGCCACACTGACTCATGCAGCCGGCGTGGTTTACGCGGACGGTATCACGAAGTCCAGCGGCGGCTACGGCCTTTTTCAGCGTCGCGTGAACCTCGACCGATCCAGCGAGCGGACAGGTCTTGCCGCTGGTGCAGACGAAGACGTGGTGACGGTATTGCCCCATGCCCAAAGATGACCGGCCGGGGCTCCAGTTGACAGTCGCGAAGGGCGCGCATTGTTTGAAATGACACCGAAATCCAGGAGCGAATCATGACGAACTCTGCGAGCGCGACAGGCATTGATCAGTCGATCGCGCAGAAGGGATATGCCCACCCGGAGGTGCTTGTCAGCACCGATTGGCTGGCCACAAACGTCGCCGATCCGAAAATCCGTATCATCGAGAGCGACGAGGACGTCCTTCTCTACGACACCGGCCACATTCCCGGCGCTCAGAAGGTGGACTGGCACGAGGACCTGAACGATCAGATTTTGCGCGACTACGTGTCGGCGGATGAATTCCAGAAGCTCCTGCGCTCGAAGGGAATCGACGAGAACACGACCGTCATCTTCTACGGCGACAAGAACAACTGGTGGGCCGCTTACGCGTACTGGGTCTTCCAGCTCTTCGGCTTCACCAACGCGAAGCTCCTCGACGGCGGCCGGATCAAGTGGGAGCATGAAGAGCGCAAGATGACGACCGAGGTCCCGAGGTATCCCACGACCAGCTACAAGGCGCCGGAGCGAACGGACGAGAAGATCCGCGCCTTCTTCCGCCAGGTTCGCGAGCACGCCGACAGTGGCAAGCCGTTGGTGGACGTGCGATCGCCCGAGGAGTACAGCGGCGCGAAGATCCATATGCCCGACTACCCGCAGGAAGGGACGCTTCGCGGCGGTCACATTCGCGGCGCCCGCAGCGTTCCATGGGCGCGGGCAGCCAACCCTGACGGGACGTTCAAGTCCGCCGACGAGCTCCGCGCGATCTACGAAAAGGAACAGGGACTCAAGCCTGATGACGACGTAGTCGCTTACTGCCGCATCGGCGAGCGCTCGTCACACACCTGGTTCGTGCTGACGCACCTGCTCGGATTCGAGACGGTGCGGAACTACGACGGAAGCTGGACGGAGTGGGGCAACGCCGTGCGCGCTCCGATCGAGAAAGGCGGGCCCCGGTGAGGGAGCCGTCACGCGTCAAGGTAAAGTGGGCCGGTGATCGCAAGTTTGACGCCGGGCTCGAGGGCCGGCCGGCGGTGCGACTCGACAGCGACGGTGGCACCGGACCCAGCCCGGTGGACGGACTGCTCGGCGCACTTGGGGCATGCGTCGGCGTGGACGTGTTGGACATCCTGGCCAAGCGGCGTACGCCCGTCGAATTGCTCGACGTCGAAGTTGTCGGCCAGAGAGTGGACACGATTCCACGAAGGCTCGAGCACGTCACGCTCAACTTTCGAATCGGCGGCGCCGGGATCGAGCGCGTTCACGCCGAGCGTGCGGTGGATCTCGCGGTGAACAAGTACTGCTCGGTTCGCGATTCGCTGCGGCCTGATGTGCCCGTGGAGTGGACGGTCGCGCTGGAATCAGAAAAGAAATGAGCCCGACGACGGGAAGGTCGCGGGCGCTCGGCTTCCTGCGACTTCTCATCGCCGTCGTTGTCTTTTTGCTTTCACTGCTCGCGATCATTCCCGCGCCGACATTTCTGGCGTGGGAGTTGTCCGTTCTCGTCACCGAGATCGGGTATGTCCTGGCGCCGATCGCGCTGATCGTGCTGCTCACGGGTGATTGGAAATCGGCGGGCGGGAAGGTCTCGGGGATTCTCGCGGTGGCAGGGACCGTCCTTTGCATATCGCCGCTCGTTCGCGCGATGCCGGTTGTACGATCGCTACCGGGCGCGTTTCGATCGGCTTTCGGGAGCGCGTCGCCGAGAGCCATGCCCGATGCGCTGCCGAGGCCGAGTCCGCTGTCGCTGCGTGGTCTGGTTTTCGGCGTGAGATCGCCGCGCGTACGGAGGGACTCGATGATCGACGCGATGCCGGACGGCCGACCCTTGTGGATCGACCTGTATCGTCCCCTGAAATCGCCGGCGGTGCCGCTTCCGCTGGTGATCATGATTCACGGCGGATCGTGGAGGGGAGGAACGCGTCACGATCTTCCGGCGCTCAATCGCTATCTCGCGTCGCGCGGATACGCGGTGGCGGCGGTCAGCTACCGGTTCGCACCGAAGTATCCCCATCCGGCGGCGAGTGAGGACGTTCACGCCGCAATTCAATATGTGAGGACAAACGCGGCCCGACTCGGAATTGATAGCTCGCGCATGGCACTGATCGGACGTTCGGCAGGCGCGCAGCTCGCGCTTCTCGCCGCGTACACGGCGAGCGATCCCGCAATTCGCGGCGTCGTCGGATTCTACGCGCCGTCGGATCAGATATTCGGCTACGAGCATCCGTCGAATCCTCGGGTGTTGAACAGCACTGCCGTGCTCGAGGCATTTCTCGCGGGTGATCCGCGGACCGCCGGCGAAGCATATCGAACTGCATCGCCGATCAATTTCGTCGGGGCGCGCACAGTGCCGACATTGCTCATCCACGGTGTGAAAGACGAGCTGGTGTCGGTGGAGCAGAGCGAGCGACTGGATCGCCGACTGTCAGCCGCCGGACGACCGCATCTCTTCCTGCGTCTTCCGTGGGCGACTCACGGATGCGACTACGTGTTCAACGGGCCGTGTGGTCAGTTGAGCACTTACGCAATCGAGAGGTTTCTGAGTTCGGTGATGAGATAACAGGTTGGGCGCGCAGGCCGTAGCCGCGGTCAGCGAATTAGGATAAACCGCGGTCAGCGGCGTTTTTTCGCCGCGGCTGCTGGGTTGTAATCCGCCCACTTCTTTTCAGACTCCTCCATCTCCGCACGAAGCTTCTCGAAGCTCTCGTACCGCTCTCGCGACACGTCGCCCCCCTCCACAGCTTCGCGCACCGCGCAGCCCGGCTCGATGGAATGCGTGCAATCGTTGAACCGGCACTTGCCCAGGTATGGCCGAAGCTCCGGAAAGCAAGCATCGAGATGCGCCGAGGGCATCCCCCACATCCCCACCTCACGCAGTCCTGGTGTATCCACGACGTAGCCCGCATCGGGAAGCGGATGCGCAACCGCGCCGACCGTCGTGTGCCGCCCCTTGTTCACCGATTCGCTGATCTCCCCCACCCGCAGGTTGAGCCCCGGGTACATCGAGTTCATCAGCGACGACTTCCCGACACCCGACGGTCCGCTGAGCACCGACGTTCGGCCGGCGAGCGCCGAATGCAGCTCGTCGAGTCCCACGCGCTGCTTCACGCTCGTAAAGTGAACGGGATAGCCGGCACGGACATAATCGTTGAATCGCTTCTCGGTCTCCCGCCGGTCCACGAGCTCGATCTTGTTGATCACCACCCGCGCATCGAGGCCGTTGCCTTCAGCGATCACGAGGAAGCGGTCCAGCATCCGCACATGCGGCTCGGGGTTCGCTGCCGCAAAAACGATCACCACCTGGTCGACATTGGCGGCGACGATACGCTCGCCTCGCCCTGCACCCGGCATCCGCCGCGCGAGCTGCGACCGACGCGGAAGAATCTCGGCGATTGCCCAGCCTCCGGCCGTTTCCGCACCGGCTGAGTCGCGCTCGATGATCACCTCGTCGCCGACAGTCAGCTTGAGAATGTCCCGCCGCTCTCTCTTCAGCCGGCCCCGCAGCGAAACATCGAGCGTCTCGCCACTCTCGGTTCGCACCCGCCAGATGCCACCCGTGCCGTTGATCACGACTCCCTTGTCCCGCGTTCGCCCTGAAGCGGGAGCCGTCGCGCCGGAGCGAGCCGGAGAGTCCTTCATTGTTCCTCTCCGCGCTCGTCTCGCATCGCTTCCCACCATGGCCGTCCGCCGGCTGAACGCTCGGCAATCAGTGAATCGAGCGCCGACCGTACCTCGCTCAACTGCATCGCACCGACTTTCGCCAGCGCCTCCGCTTCCGATTCGGCGTAGTCGAGGTAGTCGGTCTCGAGATGGCCGGCGGCGACCGGGTCTCCCTCGCGCCACCGCACGAAGAGCAGGTACGCGGCGAACGGACGAGCCGGATCATCCGTCTCGTCAGCGACGATCTCAACCGAGTACGACGAGCCGTCCCTGCCCTCGAACGCGGCCGGCCGGCTGTGCACGGCCATGTAGCCGCCGATCGTGTTGGCGTCGCCACGTGAATGGTCGGCGGGAAGGAACTGTCCCATTCTAACCGCGCCGCCCGACAATCTCCTTCAACACATTGCCGGTGATGAACGCAACGTTAGCGGGCCGCTCGGCGAGCCGCCGCATGAGATACGGATACCACTGCGTCCCGAATGGAACGTACACGCGCAGCCGGTATCCCTCGCGCACCAGCTTGGCCTGCAGATCGCGGCGGACACCGTACAGCATCTGAAACTCGAACCTGTTCGACGCGATCTGGTTCTCTCGCGCAAACCGTGTCGTTTCCCGGATGATTCGCTCATCGTGGGTGGCGATGCCGGGATAGTGCCCGTTGAGAAGCAGCTCGCGCATGCACCGCATATAGGAATCGTCCACCTCCTTCTTGTCGGGATATGCAACGGACGCGGGCTCCTTGTACGCGCCCTTGCACAGCCTGACACGCGCGCCGGCAGCGTTCGCTTCCTGCACATCGGAAAAGCAGCGATACATGTAGCTCTGGAGAACCAGGCCGACGTTCCCGCGATACGACGGAAAGAGGCGGTGATAGAAAATGTCGAGCGTTCTCTGCGTGTAGTCGCTCCCCTCCATGTCGATCCGCACGAAGCTTTCGTGCTTTCGCGCACGCTCGAGAATGTCCTGGACGTTGGCGATGCACACTTCCTCGCCGACGTCGAGTCCCATCGCGGTGAGCTTGAGCGAAACGTTGGCATCAAGGCGGCTCTGCCCGATGCGATCGAGGATCTCGATGTAATGCCGCGCCGACTCGCGCGCTTCGGTCTCGTTGCGAACGCTTTCGCCCAGGAGATCGAGCGACGCGGTAATTCTGCGATCGTTGAGCCTCTTTACCGCCTCGAGAGCGGAATCGAGGGTCTCGCCGGCGACGAAGCGGCTGGCAAATCCCTTGGCCATTCGATTGTGGCGGACAAAGCTGAAAACGCGCGGTTGCGCCGACAAATACAGAAGTGCGTTACGCAGCATCGATTGCGGCGAAGCTAGCGGGACGGTTGGCGCAGGTCGCTCATCACTCTGAGCACGGGATAGGCGGCGCCCGCCCGGATTGCGCCGTCGAAGAAATTCCACGTCACCAGCCCGTCGTCGCTCTGGGGCTCGAGCAGGTAGATGGCAACCAAACCGAGCGGCTGGTTGGTGGACACAACCCGCGATCCGGCGGGGAGCTCGCGCTGCTCGCTCACCCAGCGCCCGACGAGTCTCATCTCGTGATGTCCCTGGAAGGGACGCGGTGAGGCGATCGCCGAATCGACAATGAAAGTTTCAGCGCGCGCCGTCCGCGCCTCCGGCAGTGAGTCAACCACAACGCCGTGCTGCCGAAGGAGCCGAACCACCTGTGTGTCGGATTGCGCCAATGCGTAAGCCACCGGCGGGGGTGCGAAAAGCGTCGGCCGGAACCGGTCGAACACCGGCATCTTCACCGCCTTGAACCGGCCTGTGCGACGCTGCCCTCGCGGTATTCCCGCCTGAGTACGCGTCGAATCACCGGTCCGCTCCAGTTCCTCGGCAACGACGGCAACGGATTCGGGAGCGGCGATCATCTCCGACCGGATCGCAATTGATCCAGGCTCTTCACCAGGTCTGGTCCATTCCTGAGGCTGTCGGCTCGCAACCCCAATGATTCCTCGAATCGTCTTCGCATTCGCAGCGACGACGGAGAGTATCTCACGCGTGAATGCGTACGTCGAAGCGACACGACGCTGGAAAGGATCGTGGGAGAATGCCTCACTTAGTATCGCGATCTTTCCTCGCAGTCCGTAGTAGTTCGTGCTGTAACGGGGACCCGAATCGAAGGTCGCCCATCCCTTCGTCAGTGTATCCTCGGAAATGAAATTGCCGTAGTCGAACGTCGGGAAGTCGTGCGCCTGCTGCATCCGCGCGCGAAGCGTCGGCATCACGAGGTCGCGCGTGAAAGCTCCGAGCGGCGCTGCAGGATTCAGCGGCGGTGCGTATGTGAGCGCATAGCCGTGGTAGCTGCCGTCAGTTGTATGCAGATCCACGAACACATCCGGATCCCACGCATTGAACATTGCAAGCGAAGCTCGCGTTTCCGGCGCCTCCGCCTTCACGTAGTCGCGATTCAGGTCGAGCCCCTGTGCATTCGCGCGCTGCCCCACGAGCTCGGGCCCGTTCTGCGCTTCGCGATTCCTTTCCTGCGAGGCGAATCTGTCGTTGCCGTCGGCGTTGTAGATCGGCACGGCGATGAGAACCACCGAGTCGAGAGCGTTGGGCACCGGCGAGCTCGTGAGATCACGCAGCAGCGCGAGCAGCGCTTCCTTTCCCTCGACTTCGCCGGCGTGGATGTTCCCCTGTACGTACACGATCGGCCGTTCCAGCCGCTTCGCTTCGGCGGGTGTCGAAACCCGCGGCCGCGAGGCGACGACGTACGGAATTGCGCGTCCTTCATTCGTCGTTCCAATCGACCCGAATGCCAGCTCACTCCTGCCGTGAAGCGAGTCGAGAAACGCGACGACGTCCGCGTAGTGCGACGTCTCGAGATAGTTCGTCCGCTCGGCACGCGTGCGTGGTCCCGCGGTGTTGGCCTGCGCGCTCGGGACAGTCGCCGCTGATCCCGCTCCCTGAGTCGTCGCGCAGCCGCCGGCAACCGCCAGCACGAAAAAAAGCGAACGAGGCTTCACGCAGCGGGATGGAATCGTTCGTTGCGGCGGGCCATGGCAACGAGTGATTCCGCCGGCGCAAACCGTCCCGGGAATCGGTCGTTGAGCTCCTCGAGCTGGCGTACGACTTCGGCGATTCCGATCGAGTCCATGTACCGGAATGGACCGCCGAGGAATGGCGGGAAGCCGAATCCGAAAACGGCGCCGACGTTGCCATCGCGCGCCGAACGGATCACGCCCTCTTCGAGACACCGCGCCGCTTCGTTCAGCATCGGGAGCATCGTGCGTTGCTGGATCTCCGACGCGTGATACACGACGCGGGGCTGCGGCGGCGCGCCGCTCGAAGGTGGAATCTCTCGCGCCGCGGGCGTCAGCAGCGGATACACCGACTGGTCCACTTCTCCTTTCTTTCCCTCTTCGTCATAGAGGTAGAATCCCTTCCTGGACTTTCGTCCATACCGCCCGGCCCCGACCACCGCCTGAACCGACTGCGCCGGCGCAAACCGCTCGCCGAAAGCGTCGTGCATGATTTTGCCCGCCTTCGACGCAACGTCCAGTCCAACCTCATCCACCAGCG
>JAHFCS010000056.1 GCA_023249395.1 Gemmatimonadota bacterium | reverse complement strand
TCGTCGCCAATCAGCGGTCCGGCTCCGTTGTCGTGTTCCGGCGCGATCAGAAGAGCGGCCGGTTGACACCGACGCGCCAGCGGATCGCGTTACCGAGTCCAGTCTGCCTGCGGTTCCGGGCGCACGTGGGGGTGACGACTTGACCGGGCACTCCTCGCCGCGTCGCCGTAGAGCCGCACTATCCCACTATCTGATGGTAGTACCAAACTCCATCCCCTTGCCGATGCACAAGATCACTGTCCTCGCCGCGCTCGCATTCGCTGTCCCGCTCTCAGCCCAGAATCCTCCCGCGCCACCGCCGAATCCGCCGTCCGGCAGCACACCGCCCGCAACAAGCACCGCTGTACCGGCAAAGTGGAACGTGATGGACAAGCGCGCGAACTCGAGAGACATCGACTACGAAGTGTCCCAGGGAACATGGATGTCGCTCGACGTTTCTCCCGATGGAAAAACCATCGTCTTCGATCTCGTCGGCGACATCTATACAATGCCGATAACCGGTGGCGCAGCGACGCTCATACTTGGTGGCGCCGCGTACGAAATGCAGCCGCGCTTCTCACCCGATGGCAGACGCATCGCATTCGCCTCCGATCGGGACGGGATCACCAACGTCTGGACCATGAACTCGAGCGGAAAGGATCTCCGCCAGGTGTCAAAGGAGAAAGAGCGCGAAGTCTCCAATCCTGCATGGACCCCTGACGGACAGTACCTCGTAAATCGCAAGCATTTCCGCAACACGCGCTCACTGGGCGCAGGCGAGATGTGGCTGTACCACTCCTCCGGCGGCGGCGGACTCAAGCTTACGGATCGTCGCAACTGGGAGCAGAACGCAACCGAGCCGATCGTTTCAAATGATGGGCGCTATGTCTATTTCACCGAAGACGTTTCACCCGGCAGCGGCTTCCAGTACAATCGCGACGCGCACTCACAGATATACGTCGTGCAGCGGCTCGATCGACAGACGGGCAACCGCACCACCGTCATCGGCGGCGCAGGCAGCGCGCTCCGTCCGCAGCTCTCGCCCGACGGTAAGACAATGGCATTCGTGCGCCGGGTTGGACTGAAGAGTGTTCTCTGGACGCGCGACATGGATTCGGGGCGTGAGCGTCCCGTGTGGGACGGTCTCGATCACGACCAGCAGGAAGCATGGGCGATCTACGGCACGTATCCCGGCTACGACTGGATGCCAGATGGAAGGACAATCGTGATCTGGGCTCAGGGAAGAATCAATTCAGTTGATGTCGCTTCCGGTCGCGTCGCGAGTATTCCGTTCACTGCGCGCGTGCATCAGACGATCACCGACGCAGTGCGCACGGCACAGCGTGTTGCGCCCGACAGCTTCGATGTAAAGATGCTTCGCTGGGTGACCGTCTCACCCGATCAGCGCCGCGTCGTATACACCTCGCTCGGCAAGCTCTGGGTGAAGGAGCTGCCCAATGGCAAGCCGCGTCGCGTAACCGATGATGAAGTCAACTTCGAGCTCTTCCCATCGTGGTCGCCCGACGGACGGACCCTGGTGTATGCCACATGGGACGACGATTTGTTTGGCGCGATTCGCGTCGTCGGACTCGATGGCAGTCGGGGTCGAAAGATCACGACGAAGACAGGCCACTACGTTGAGCCGAGATTTTCCGGGAACGGCCAACAGATCGTTTTCCGGAGAACCGGCGGCGACGGACTCAGGTCGTCACTCTACAACCAGGACCGCGGGATATACACGGTATCCGCTGCGGGTGGCGAGCCGGAGCTCGTTACAGAAGATGGCTCAACGCCAAGATTCAACAAGGCAGGCGACCGGATCTTCCTCGCTTCGCAGGAAGCTCAAAAAGCAGCACTGATCAGCGTCAACCTCACTGGCGGAGATCGACGCGTGCACCTGCTGGCCGAGAACGCTACGGAGTTCGTGCCTTCGCCGGACGAGAAGTTCGTGGCGTGGGTCGAGCGCTTCAATGCGTATGTCGCGACGCTCCCTCTTACCGGCAAGGGCGTCGACGTGAGCACCACCGTCACCGACTTCCCGGCGAAGCGCATCTCGCGCGACGCTGGTGTCTATCTCCACTGGTCGCCCGACTCGCGTCGCGTGTACTGGGCGCTCGGTCCCGAGCTCTATCAGCGCGATATCTCAGCGACCTTTGCATTCGAGACCGAGGATACCACGACGGTGCGGAAGGATCCGGAAAGCAAAGGCATTCCGATCGGCTTCATGGCGGCAGCGGACCGTCCGACCGGACGGCTCGCTCTCACCGGCGCGACAGTGATCACGATGAAGGGCAATGAAGTGATTCCAAACGCGACAGTTCTTGTCGATCGCAACCGGATTACCTACGTCGGCGCGGGCGCCAACATTCAGATTCCCGCCGATACCCGGCGCATCGATGTGACAGGCAAGTACATCATGCCCGGGTTTGTAGACGCACATGCTCACATCAGTACGGGCTCGAGCGGCATCGCGCCGCGGACGAATTGGGGATTCCTCGCGAGTCTCGCGTTCGGGACTACCACGATGCACGATCCGTCGAATTCCACCGAGATGGTCTTCTCGACATCCGAGACGGCGCGCGCAGGTGGAATGATCGCACCGCGCCTTTTCTCGACCGGCACCATCCTGTATGGAGCGGAAGGGAACGCAAAGGCGATCACGACATCGTTCGACGACGCGCTGACGCATCTGCGCCGGATGCAGGCAGTTGGTGCATTCAGTGTCAAGAGCTACAACCAGCCGCGCCGCGACGCTCGCCAGCAGATCATCGAAGCTGCTCGGCAGCTCGGCATGATGGTAGTTCCGGAGGGCGGATCGACATTTGCCGTGAACACCACGATGTTCCTCGACGGACACACCACGCTCGAGCACAATCTTCCGCTCGCGCCGCTGTACGAGGACATGCTGCGGCTGATATCAGAATCGAAGACAGCGTACACGCCGACTTTCATTGTGGCTTACGGCGGAATGAGTGGTGAGTACTACTGGTACCAGAACACGAACGTGTGGGAGAACGCCAGGCTGCAGTACTACTTCCCGCGTGGTGTGCTCGATTCACGCTCGCGGCGTCGCCAGATGGCGGCGAACGACGACTACTTTTTCGTGGATGTGGCGAAGTCGGCGAAGGCGCTGAACGACCGAGGCGTCGTGGTGTCCACCGGAGCGCATGGACAGCTGCACGGCATGGGCGAGCACTGGGAGATATGGATGATGGCGATGGGCGGCATGACGAATCATGAAGCTCTTCGCGCTGCGACATTGAACGGCGCGAAGGCACTGGGCCTGGATGGAGACATCGGCTCACTCGAGACCGGGAAGCTTGCGGACATGATAGTGCTGGACGCCAACCCACTTGCCGAGATCAGGAATACGGCGACAGTGCAATACGTGATAGTGAACGGCCGGATCTACGACGCTCGGACGATGGCGCAAATCGGAAATCATCCGACACCTGCGCCGAAGCCAACCTGGCGGGATTAGACTCCCCGTTGGCAAACTCCGGCCGAGGTTGAGCAATGACGAATCCTTCGAGATCATTCACACCACTCGCGCAATACTGAGGAGGACTCGTGCGGATTGACGCGGCCGGCATCGCCCTGACATTTGTTTCTTCACTGATCGGCTGTTACACCCAGCAAGCGAGCGTTGCATCCAATCCCGCGGCGCCGCGCGTCGTGGTCGATGCCGGCGCACTCGCCGGCCGTGTCGACTCATCGGGTCTGCTCGTGTTCAAGGGCATCCCGTACGCCGCGCCGCCGGTAGGCGATCTTCGCTGGCGCGCGCCGCAGCCACCCGCCAACTGGGATGGCGTGCGACCCGCGCAGATGCTGGGGCACAACTGCATGCAGCTCCAGCCATACGGCGACATCGATCCCTTCACCGCCGGGATCTCCGAGGATTGTCTCTACCTCAACGTCACGACACCATCCACGTCGGGCCGGCGCCCAGTGATGGTGTGGATCCATGGCGGCGGCTTCTTCGCCGGATTCGGCGGTGAGGAGCGACACGACGGCTCCGTGCTGGCGCGCAAGGGTATTGTCGTCGTCACCTTCAACTACCGCCTCGGGCCGTTTGGATTTCTCGCGCACCCGGCACTCTCGCGCGAGACGCCAACATACGGGTCAGGCAACTACGGTCTCCTCGACCAGGTTGCCGCACTCCAGTGGGTGCAGCGCAACATCGGGCGCTTTGGTGGCGATCCGGCGCGCGTCACTATCTTCGGCGAATCCGCCGGCTCAATGAGCGTCAGTGCGCTGCTCGCATCGCCGCTTGCGAAAGGACTCTTTCGCGGTGCCATCATGGAAAGCGGTATTGCCGCCGGCCCTGTCATTCCCCGACGCGATTCCGCCGAGGCGACCGGCGTGCGAATTGCCGCTGCGCTCGGCGTAGACGGAATCGATGTAACCGCGGCTCGCTTGCGCGCGCTGAACGCTGACTCTCTGCTCGCAGCAACCGCGCGCGTCGCGGGAGGCCCGGCGCAGCCGATTCTCTGGCCCACCATTGAAGGCAATCTGTTGCGACAGCCTGTCGACTCAGCCATTCTGCGCGGCGAGGCGAACGTCGTGCCTATCATCATTGGAAGCAATGCTGACGAGCCGCAGTCGTTCTTCGGCGCGCCGAGCCGGGCCATGGCGCGACTCATCACCTTGCACGGCACGCCAGCCTGGCTCTATCAATTCACCCGTGTCGGCGACGACAGCGTGAGCCGTGCGCGAGGCGCCTATCATTCCGCCGAGATCACCTTCGTGTTCGGGCGCAGCCAGCCGTTGCAGGCGTCCGCCGGTCACACGTCGTACGACGCAATGCTCGCCGATGCCATGAGCGACTACTGGGCGGCGTTCGCGACCTCGGGAAATCCCAACGGGCCGCCTGCACAAGGGAAGTGGCCGCGCTGGCCGGCATATGATCGAGTGAACGAGCAATACATGGAGCTCGGTCCGCAGCTCGCCGCTAAGCGGCAGCTGCGTCAAGCGCTATACGACTCGCTTGACGCGCGTGCGCGCGCGCGGGGTGAGGTGCGTCCGTAGGAGACTGGAGACTTGAGATTCCAATTCATGGCGGTCTTCGTTGCTGCCGCATTCAGCTCGCTGTCCGGCTGCACGTCGCACCTGCAGACGCAGAGCCTGTTTAACGGCCGGGATCTCACCGGCTGGCATGCCGACGTCCCCGCAGCCGATTCCAGTCCGCAGCTTCGCGGCCCCTTCATTGTGCGCAATGGATCACTCGTGAGCCTGGGCGAGCCTCGCGGGCATCTCCTCACCGACTCCAGCTATCGCGACTACAGGCTGGAAGTCGAGTACCGCTTCGCTGCCACACCCGGGAACGCCGGCGTTCTCGTGCACGCTTCGACCCCGCGTGCTCTCTACGGCATGTTCCCGCGCTCGATCGAGGTGCAGATGGAGTACGGCAACGCCGGGGATTTCTGGTGCATTCTGGAAGACATTCGGGTGCCCGATATGGAGAGTCGGCGCGGACCGCGTGACCAATGGGGAACGACCGAAGGGAAGGCTCGGCGCATCCGCAACCTGACGGACGACTCCGAGACGCCACTCGGTGAGTGGAACACAATGGTGATCGAGGCGCTCGGCCGCTCGATCAGGGTCTGGGTCAACAGACACCTGGTGAATGATGGCTTGAACGCCACCGCCGACCATGGCCGGATCGCTCTGCAGTCAGAGGGTTCTGAAGTCGAGTTCCGGAAACTTCTGTTGACTCCGATCAGGAGACTGACAACCAGCCCGTGACGGGAACTCAGTCTTGTTCGACCTGGAGTGAACGCGAGTATCGGAGACACTCTAGCAACCAACGAAGGCACCACTAGCTTCGACGACGCAGCAATTTAGTGCTTTCTCCGCCAGAGAGGACCCGAGATGAAATTCCCCGCCGCAGTGCTGACACTCACGCTTCTGCTGCAGGTCTCGACTGCATCAGCTGCGCAGGAAACCGCAGGGCACGACCATGCGGCGGGCGCGCACTCCGGGGAGCACCTGGGAACAGTGAGCTTTCCCAATTCCGGAAAGCCCGCCGCGCAGACCTCATTCCTTCGCGGTCTCGCACTTCTGCACAGCTTCGAGTACGAAGATGCCGCAGATGCGTTCCGCGAGGCACAGCGCGCGGATCACGGCTTCGCCATCGCCTACTGGGGCGAAGCGCTAACCTACGCAAAGCTGGTGTGGGGGCTCGACTATCCCGATTCCGCGCGTGCCGCACTCGCTCGCCTGGCTCCCACTCCCGAAGCACGGCTGAAGCTTGCTGCAACGGATCGCGAGCGCGCTTATGGCGAAGCCGTCGAAGCCCTCTACCAGAATGCCGATCTTGCGACGCGCACCCGCGGCTACGTTGCAAGGCTGCGATCTCTTACTTCCCTGTATCCGCAGGATCTCGAGGCGAGAGCATTCCTCGCAATCGCGCTCCAGATGAATGCGGGTTACAACAGAGAAGAGACGCGGCAACTGACTCTCGAAGCGATCACGCTTGCGGAAAGCATCTTCCAGGCGCAACCGGATCACCCAGGCGGGGCCCACTACCTGATTCACGCGACAGACAATCCGGAGCTTGCTCCCCGTGGCGTCGCCGCGGCGCGGGCTTACGCGAAAATCGCTCCTGATGCCGAGCACGCGCTTCACATGCCGTCGCACATCTTCGTGCAGATCGGGGCGTGGGACGACGTCGTCTCCTCGAACGAGCGCGCATGGGCCGCGTCGCGTGCGTGGGTAAAGAATCGAGGCGTTCCAAACTCGGAGCTGAGTTTCCACGTTCTGTCGTGGCTTCAGTACGGATATCTGCAACAGGGTCGTTATGCAGCAGCGCGTGCACTGCTCGACACTGCTGTCGCCGTGCTCCGCGACGTGGATTTCTCGAAGGACGATGCGATCGATGCGCGGTATGCGACGGACTTGTTGCGCTTCACTTACGCGACCGAGACCGGGGATTGGAGTAGCTATGGCGGCAAACCTCCGAGGCTCGTTTCACCGTCCGCGAGCACTTCATCGCGTTCGCGATTCTTCGCTCAGCAGGGTGCTTACCGAACCGCCTTTACTGCGGGAGTTGTTCGCGACACTGTGACGGCAAACGGATTCCTTGCGTCCTTCGCCGGTCCCGGCGCGATGAGCGAGATCGCCCGTGCACACGTTGCGTCGCTGGATGCCAGGGCACGCGGCGACGTCGAAGCGTATGTCGCGTCACTTCGCGACGCAGCCACCGCGGACGCGAAGATCGTGCATTCAGGTCCGCCTTCCGTCGTCCCCGCACACGAGCTACTGGGTGAGGCCCTGCTCAATGCGGGACGATACAACGAGGCAATTCAAGCATTCAACAAGTCGCTCGAGCTGATGCCGAACCGATCAAAGTCGCTCCTCGGCCTGGCTCGCGCTTATTGGAGCGCGGGGAAGCGTGACAGCGCTCGAGTGAACTACGCGAAGCTGCGAGCAAACTGGCATTCCGCCGATGCCGCAGTTCGCTCGTTGACCGAACTCGTTGGTGCCCAGAGTGCGGTCGGCATGTTCGACTCGCAAATGGACGTCGGTCGCCCGGGACGCCCAGGGTCCGCGTCATACGAGCCCCAGCGCCAGGAATATCTGCTCGCGGGCTCAGGTCAGAACATGTGGAGCGACCGCGACGAGTTTCATTTCGTGTGGAAGCGTCTGACAGGCAACTTCATTCTCTCAACGCGGGCGCGCTTCGTCGGCGCAGGAGTCGAGGCGCACCGGAAGATCGGCTGGACCATTCGACCATCGCTCGAGACCAACAGCGCGCACGTGACTGCGGCGTTGCACGGCGATGGACTGATGTCGCTTCAGTTCCGTCGAACGACCGGCGGAATTACGGAGGAGGCCAAGTCACGCGACAGCCTACCCGACCCGGACGCGGTCGTTCAGCTCGAGCGGCGTGACGGCATCTACGTCATGTCAGTCGCGCGATTCGGCGATACGCTTGTCACACAGGAACTCGCCGGCGTGTCGCTGCCGGATACCGTGTACGTGGGCCTGTTCGTGTGCGCGCACAACGACACCGTCGTCGAGCGAGCCGGGTTCACCAATGTCCGCATCACCACACCGGCGAAGCGGGATTTTGTTCCCTATCGCGATTACATCGGCAGCAACCTCGAGATTCTGGACGTCGCGACCGGGAAGGCGACGATCGTGCATCAGTATCACGGATCATTTCAGGCGCCAAATTGGACCCGCGACGGGAAAGCTCTGATCTACGCGCAGGAGGGCCGCCTATATCGCTTCGATCTCGCCACGCGCTCTGCCGGCGTGATCAACACCGGATTCGCGACGCGCAACAACAACGATCACGTCCTTTCCTTCGACGGCCGGATGATGGCGATCAGTAATCATGCGCCCGAAGATAGCGGCGCGTCGATCGTCTACACGGTTCCTACGACGGGCGGCACCCCGAAACGCATCACCGCGAAAGGACCTTCGTACTTACATGGATGGTCACCCGATGGTCGCTGGCTGGTGTACGTTGGCCAGCGAAACGATGAGTTCGACGTTTACAAGATTCCGGCGGGGGGTGGTAAGGAAATCCGGCTCACTTCGTCTCCGGGGCTGGACGACGGCCCGGAGTACACGCCCGACGGCAAGTACATCTACTTCAACTCTGTGCGCAGCGGTCGGATGCAGATCTGGCACATGCGCCCCGACGGCAGCCGACAGGAACAGATAACCAACGACGGCTTCAACAACTGGTTCCCGCACATCTCGCCGAACGGTAAATGGATCGCGTACATCTCGTTTCCACCGGACGTTGCCGCGGACGATCATCCGTTCTACAAACACGTGCTGATTCGACTCATGCCCATCGGCGGCGGGCCGGCGCGAGTGATCGCATATGTGTACGGTGGGCAGGGAACGATCAACGTGCCGTCGTGGTCGCCGGATGGAACGCGACTCGCGTTCGTGAGCAATTCGGTGTTGCCGTGAGAATGCCTGTATGAGACCAGTATCTCGGCGTTTGGCACTGATCAGTTGTCTTTCAGTGATGACACTTGCACAGGCTGCCAGGGCGCAACAACCGGCCACAAGTCCGGCACCTGATGAACGGTTCAAAGCCGATATTCTCGTCATCTCGCCCCACCCGGATGACGAGTCGACGATCGCCGGCTACCTGGCCAAGGCGGTCCTCGACGAGCATCGGCGGGTCGCCGTTGTCGTCACCACCCGCGGCGATGCCGGCCAAAACCTTGTCGGTTACGAGCAGGCCCGATCCTTGGCCGAAATACGCGAGATCGAGACGCGACAGGCATTGGCTTCGATCGGCATCAATGAGGTTTGGTTCCTCCGCGCACCGAACACGTTCGGGCAGGAGGTCGCCGACGTAT
>JAHFCS010000055.1 GCA_023249395.1 Gemmatimonadota bacterium | reverse complement strand
CTACGACGACTATCCAGCCAGGTACCTGACCTACACGCGACGCAAGCATCGCTGGATCCGCGGCGACTGGCAGCTTCTCAAATGGCTCAGGATGACCGTGCCCGGACCAGAGGGACCGGAGCCCAACCGGCTTTCGGCAATCTCCCGCTGGAAGATCTTCGACAACCTCCGGCGCAGCCTCATCGAGATCTCTCAGCTCGTGTTTCTCGTTGCGGGCTGGTTCCTGCTTCCGGGTTCGCCACTGATGTGGACGATGCTCGTCCTGGCAGCGGTCGGATTCCCGTGGGTGTTTTCCCTCGTGCTTGCCGCGTTGCGGCCTCCCCGCGACCAATCGTGGATCGCCTACTACGCCGCAGTGGGAAGAGATGCCGCCGTCAGCGCACAGCAATTTGTCCTGGCGGTCACGTTTCTTCCGCATCAGGCAGTCGTGAGCGCCGATGCGATCATTCGCACGGTCGTCCGCCTTACGATAACAAAAAGGAAGCTTCTGGAGTGGCAAACGGCATCGCAGGTCGAGCGCGCGATGTCAGGATCACGTGTCGAAGTATGGCGGCGCATGTGGCCGGTGGCGCTTATCAGCCTTCTGCTGGCAGTCGTGGTACTGCTCAAGGAGGGAAACCTCGTCACTGGATCGATACCAAAGCAGATCGTCTTTCTTGGCACAACAGTGCCGCTGATCCTGCTTTGGCTGGCCTCTCCGGTGATTGCTCTCGGGCTCAGCGCGCCGGCGATACCGGGTGAACTTCGGCTCAGCGAAGGAGAGCGGACGGCAACGCTTCGGTATGCAAAGCTTCATTGGAATTTCTTCGAGCACTTCGTCACCGCGGAGACTCAGTGGCTGGCGCCGGACAATTTTCAGGAAGATCCTGATCCGGTGATCGCTGGCCGGACATCACCGACCAATGTCGGGTTGCAGTGCCTTTCCACTGTCACGGCGTACGACCTAGGGTTCATCACACTTGAGGGGACAATCGAGCGACTCGAGCGGGTTTTTCGATCACTTGAGCGTATGCGCCGCTACCGCGGCCACTTCTACAACTGGTACAATCTCTCCGACCTGAGGGTGCTGGAGCCGGCGTACATCTCGACGGTGGACAGTGGAAACTTCGCCGGTCACCTGATCGCGTTGAAGCAGGGATGCATCCAGTTGTTGAAGACTCCGGATTCCACGCCGGAGCAGGCCAAGCGGCTGCAGGCAATCGCAGAGCGGTCCCGTGCCTACGTACTGGAGATGGATTTCAAGTTTCTGTTCGACGACCGCCGGAAGCTTTTCTCGATCGGATACCAGCAGTCCGCGAACAGCTTCGACAACTCGTACTACGATCTGCTCGCGTCCGAATCGAGGCTCGGTTCGTTCATCGCCATCGCGAAGGACGACGTTCCCGTAGATCACTGGTTCAAGCTTGGGCGCTCGCTGACTTCGGTTGCAGGCACGCGGACGCTGATCTCGTGGAGCGGGAGCATGTTCGAGTATCTCATGCCGGCTCTGGTTCTCCGCACTTTCCCATCGACGCTTCTCAGCCAGACGCACCAAGGCGCAGTACGGCGCCACATCGCGTACGGTGCCGAGCGCGGCGTGCCGTGGGGAATCTCCGAGTCCGCGTATAACGTGCGTGATCGGGGCTACACGTATCAGTATCGCGGATTCGGCGTTCCCGACCTGGCGCTCAAGCGCGGGTTGAGCAAGGATCTCGTGATTGCGCCGTATGCGACTGCACTGGCGATGCTCGTTGAGCCACACCAGGCCGTGCGCAATCTATCAGCGCTCGAAGCCGAAGGTGCGCTCGGGCCATACGGATTCCGCGACGCAATCGATTACACGCGTCCGCTGCCCGGCAGCAGGAAGGCGGTTGTCGGGGCCTACATGGCGCATCACGTAGGCATGAGCCTCGTCGCATTCGACAATGTGCTCAACAGGAAGGTCTGGCAGGAGCGGTTCCACTCGGATCCGGTGGTGCGATCGGCGGAACTCATCCTCCAGGAGAGAATTCCGCGGAGGCTCGTCGTCCAGAATCTCGCGACGCAGGATGACTACCCGCATGTGCCGAGCGAGACCGAGAAACCGGCGGTCCGTGAGCTCGATACAGCAAACACGCCGCAGCCGCGGATCGCGATTCTCGGGAGCGTTCCCTACACGACGATCATCAGCAACGCAGGGAGCGGCCTCAGCCAATACGGACCGCTGGCGGTAAACCGCTGGCGCAACGACGGGACAAGAGACAATCGCGGACAATGGTGTTACCTGAAGGACCTGTCGAATGGACGAGTGTGGTCAGCGGGGCATCAGCCGGTGTGCGCCGAAGCAAACTGGTATCGGGTACTGTTCGCGAGTGACAGGGTCACCTTCATGCGCCGCGATGGCGACATCGAGACGCAGATGGAGACCGCCGTAGCGTCGGATGATGCCGCAGAAGTACGGCGAGTGATCGTGTTCAATCGCTCATCCACTGCGCGCGAGATCGAGCTGACGAGCTATGCCGAGATAGTCATGCAACCGCTGGATGTCGACCGCGGACATCCGGCGTTCGGCAACCTGTTCGTGCAGACGGATTGGCTTCCCGACAGCGCAGCGATTCTCGCCGTGCGCCGTCCTCGCTCGACCACCGAGAAAGTCAGATGGTGCGGTCACGTGGTGGCTGCGGGTTCCGGGCTTATCGGTCCGGTCACCTGCGAGACCGACCGCGCGCGTTTCATTGGACGAGGGCGCTCTGTTCGGGACCCTGTCTCGCTTGACAAAGGTGCCGAGCTGTCGGGCACTGTCGGATCGGTGCTGGATCCGATCTTCGCATTACGGGCGAGAGTCAACGTTCCTCCGGGACGTTCGGCTGAGGTAACGTTCACGACTTTCGTCGCTGAGGAGCGCGAAGCCGCAATTCAGCTTGCCGATCTCTACCATGACTCATACAGCGCGCGACGGGCTCTGGATCTTTCGTGGGCACAGGCGCAGGCAGAACTGCGGGATCTCGGAATAAGTCCTGCCGATTCGGCGCTCTATCAGGAGCTGGCCGGTCACCTCATCTACACGCATCCGGGATTCAGGGGGCTGGCCCCCAGGGGAGATGTGCCGCAGCTCGGGCAGACGGAGTTATGGGCGATGGGTATCTCGGGAGACTGGCCGATTCTCCTCGCCACGCTCGAAGTGCCGGCGGGACTCTCGAGTGTGCGGCAGCTGTTGCGGGTTCACCACTACTGGCGGCTCAAAGGTCTGGCATGCGATCTCGTGATTCTCAGCCTCCACCCGCCAACCTATCTGCAGGAGCTCACGGACGAGCTGCTCTCGACAGTGCTGGCGTCGAGTGAATCGGGATTCCTCGATCGTCCTGGCGGTGTCTTCATCCGTCGTGCGGATCTGCTGAAACCCGAGGACGTGGATCTTCTGTATTCAATTGCGCGGATCCAGGTTGACTGCGACGGGCTGGGTCTCGGAAACTTTCTCGAATTCCCGCACGTGGAAGACAGCTATGCAGTGCGGGTCGGGGCACTCACCGGGGAGCCGCTGGCCAAGGAGCCGAGCGCGCCACTACAAAACAACGCTGTTGTATCGCCTGAAAGGGCAGCTCCTGATTCTGTCGGGCGAGGTGAGGGACTCGCGCAGTTTAACGGCCTGGGCGGTTTCAACGCGGCGGGAGAGTACGAGCTGCGCCTAACAGGAGACATGCTCCCGCCAGCGCCGTGGATAAATGTCATCGGGAACCCTGTCGGAGGATTCTGCGTCAGCGAGAGCGGGGCGGGGGCAATGTGGGCGTCGAACAGCTCTTACCGGCTTACCCCCTGGCAGAATGACCCGGTGGAAGATCCACCCGGAGAATGCATCTACATCCGCGACGTGGACAACGGTGATCTCTGGACGCCAACGCCCGAGCCGATCAGAGAGCGTACGCCATATACGATCAGGCATGGCGCCGGGTATTCGGTATTCGAGCACGATCACAAGGACATCTCGACATCGCTCCGGGTCGGAATGGCGAAGGAAGATCCGGTGAAGCTCGGTGTTCTCAGCATCACCAACACGGGCCGCGTGATGCGCCGCCTGCAGATAACGAGCTACGTCGAGTGGCTGTTGGGCACCGATCGTGAAAAGACTCAGCAGCACATCCGCACGAGGATGGACGAGGATTCGAGCGCGATGTTCGCGCGCAACGGCTTCGATCCTCAGTTCTCGGCATACGTAGCGTTCACGACGATGAGTGAGCCGCTCGCGACTTACACGGCGGCGAGGCGGGAGTTCATTGGGCGAAATGGCACTCCCTCCGCACCTGCGGCGTTGGAGCGGAGTGGAATGACCGAAGACATCGGGGATACGATCGATCCGTGCAGTGCACTACAAGTCCGGCTCGAGCTTGCACCCGGGCAGACGCACGAGATGGTGATTCTGCTTGGCGGATGTCACGGGGACGACGAGGCGAAGCGATTGATCGCAGAGTACCACGCACCACACAGTGCCGTCGCGGCGCTGGACAATGCCGCACGCGTGTGGCGTGACAGGTTGGGCGTCATCTCAGTCGAGACGCCCGAGCCGACCTTCGATCTCATGCTGAACGGCTGGACGCTTTACCAAGCGCTCTCCTGCCGGATGTGGACGCGGGCGGCAACCTATCAATGGAGCGGTGCGTACGGATTCCGCGATCAGCTGCAGGATGTGATGGCCTTCACATATTCGGAGCCGGCTCTTGCGCGCGAGCACATCCTCCGGAGCGCATCACGACAGTTCGAGGAGGGCGATGTGCAACACTGGTGGCATCCGCACAGTGGCCGCGGCATCCGCACCCGATTTTCCGACGACCTCGTCTGGCTTCCGTACGTGGTAAATCACTATGTGAGTCTCTCGAACGACACGGCCATACTCGACGAGAGGATTCCTTATCTCCGCATGCGCGAGCTCAACCCTGATGAGGCCGAGCTCTACGACCTGCCGGAGATTTCAGAGATAGTAGAGCCGCTCTATGATCACTGCGTGCGAGCACTCAAGCGTGCATCGACAATGGGAGAGCACGGACTTCCCTTGATGGGAAGCGGGGATTGGAACGACGGCATGAATCGGGTCGGGATCGGTGGGAAAGGAGAGAGCGTCTGGCTGGCGTGGTTTCTCATCGCGACTCTCAGGAAATTCGCTGAGCATGCTGAAGCACGGGGAGACAAGGCCGTCTGCGATGAAATGATGCGATGGGCGAACAACTATAATGAAGCTGTCGAACGCGCCGGCTGGGATGGAGCGTGGTACCGACGCGCCTATTTTGATGACGGCTCACCCCTCGGCTCGGCCGAGAGTGACGACTGCAAGATTGATTCGATCGCACAGAGTTGGAGTGTCATTTCGCGCGCGGGTGAGCCAGGGCACGCGCAAACCGCGATGCGCTCGCTGAACGAGCACCTCGTGCGCGAGGACGCGCGAGTGATCATGCTGCTGACGCCGCCATTCACAGACAGCAAGCATGATCCAGGCTACATCCAGGGATACCTGCCCGGCGTGCGGGAAAACGGAGCGCAGTACACCCACGCTGCGTTATGGGCCGTGCTCGCTACGGCACTCCAGGGAAACGGCGATCGGGCGTTCGAGCTCTATCAGATGATCAATCCGCTGACCCACTCCAGCACGGCCGATGCGGTCGCGCAGTATAAAGTCGAGCCCTACGTCGTCGCTGCTGACGTCTACACGGCCGATGGACATCTCGGACGCGGAGGCTGGACGTGGTACACCGGGTCAGCGAGCTGGATGTATCGCGTTGGACTGGAGGCGATTCTCGGCTTCACGAAGCGAGGCGAGACACTCGAAATGGATCCGTGCATTCCAGCCAGCTGGCCCGAATTTACGATGACCTACAGGCACCAATCGAGCAGCTATAAGATCACGGTTCGAAATCCGCTTGGCGCACAGAGGGGCGTTGCGAGCACAACGCTCGATGGCGCGTCCGTGAGCGGGCCAATACCCCTGATGGATGATGGCATCAGTCACGAGGTTATCGTGACGCTGGGACCTCCGGCTTGACCTCGCTCAGTGGAGTGATCGCTGGTCCATTGACCACACCGCCGTAGGCGTCGAATCTCGATCCATGGCATGGGCAATCCCATGTCCGCTCCGTCGCGTTCCAGTCGACGATGCAATACAGGTGCGTGCAGACCGCAGACCGCTCGTGGATGTTGCCCTGATCATCGCGATAGACAGCGACCTTCGTCATCCCGCGGCGGATCACAGCTCCAGTCCCGGGCGCAATCTGGTCGCAGGAATCTACGTTGCCGGCAGTTGCCCAATCCGTGTACTGCCCAGCGACATTCAGATTCTCCTTGAGGAACTCGCGGGTTGCACGAAGGGTGACGCGGGATGGATCGTACAGCTTCGACCACGGATTCTTGCGGCCGACAATGAGGTCAGTCAGAAGCATGCCGGCTATAGTGCCGTGAGTGATGCCATTTCCTGAATCACCGGTGGCGATGAATATGTGCTTGTCAGCTCCGGGATTTTTCCCGATGAAAGCCATGTAATCCACCGGCTCCATGATCTGACCCGACCAGCGGAAATCGATGTTGCTGATCATTGGGAAGCGCTGCCGGGTCCATTCCTCGAGACGCCTGAACCGTTCGGCGGCATCGTCGGCCTGGCCAGTCTTGTGGTCCTCCCCGCCGACGATGAGCAGCTCTTCGGTCCGGCCGGGATCGAGCAACGGATCCACTTCCTGGAGCCGGACGTAATGGTAGGGATCGAGAGTGTCCCAGTAGAGGCCGTGTTGTACGGCGCCACGCGGAATCCTGGCGGCGATGACGTAGGTGCGATACGCGGCCTGCTTGGTATGCAGGATCACCCAGTCGTTTACAGGTGAATGCGTCGCCACGACCACATTGTCGGCGGTGATGACGTGACCTGCGGTTGTCGTGACCTTTGCCGGCTCGCCGTCCTGGATGCTCTTGGCGTGAGCGCCGGTAAAGAGCTGACCGCCGTCGCGGATGATGGCACGCGCCAGACCGTTGAGGTATTTGACGGAATGGAACTGCGCCTGTCGGGGAAAGCAGAGCGCAGGGCCGGTGTCGAAGGAATCGAGAGGCGCGCGATCGACGATTTCGATATCCGACAGACCCGCGCGGTGGGCGGCTTCCAGCTCCCGCTCGAGGAGCTTCCGCTCGTTTCCGGGCGCGAGAAAGAGGTAGCCGTCTACCCTTTCGAAATCGCAGTCTATGTCCTCCAATGAGGCGATCGATTCGATTCTGTCGATAGCGGCGGAATGACTTTCCGCGGCCATTCTTGCTCCGTCCTCGCCGTGAAGCTTCTCGATCTTCTGATACATGTCGTCGAGTGCGGCTGTGATGTGGGCCGTTGTTCGTCCCGTTTCCCCGCCACCGATGGCGCCATCGTCGATCACCACCACGGCCCGACCAGCGCGCGCCAGTAGATATGCGGTCGTCATGCCGGCGATTCCCGCGCCGACAATGCAGACACTGGTCCGGATGTCGTGCGACAGGGTTGGAAGCTCCGGGACATCCGTTGCCATCCAGACTGAGGTAGTTTGACCGGAATCGCTTCGCATTTCGTGATATTTTGCGTGTGTTTACGTAGATGATCGGACGTTGGGGTCGCCTATGGCGCATAGGGTATGCCACGTGATACTCTAGCCTAACGGGTCACTTCACGCGCGTTGCGCACAAACAGCCAAACACACGACAGATGGACAAGAAAGTCCTGGATGCGGCACATGCCGCATTTCCGCCCGCCGGTAACGCCGTCACGCTCGGGGCAATCGTACACGACGGTGAGTGCGTGCCTGAGTCGATTGTAAACATTCCAATCGCCATGATGAACCGTCATGGTCTGATAGCCGGTGCCACAGGAACCGGGAAAACGCGCACGCTGCAGCTGATCGCGGAGCAGTTGTCTCAGGCAGAGGTGCCGGTATTCGTTGCCGACATCAAGGGAGACATCTCTGGACTTGGCGCTCCCGGCCCTTCGAGCGACCGCGTCACAGCGAGAGCCAAGGAGACAGGCTACGAATGGAAACCGTCGGCGTTTCCTGTAGAGTTCCTGAGTCTGTCAGGCACGAAGGGAGCCCAGCTAAGAGCCACAGTGTCGTCGTTCGGACCACTTCTTCTCTCGAAGGTGCTGGGACTCAACGACACACAGTCGAGCGTGCTGTCGCTTGTGTTCAAGTTCTGCGACGACAAGGGACTCCTGCTGCTCGACTTCTCTGATTTGCGCTCAGTGCTCGAGTACCTGACTGGAGACGGAGCAGCCGAGCTCAAGACATATGGTGGGATGTCGGCGGCAACGGTGGGAGTGCTGCTTCGCGACATGGTGCAGCTGGAGCAACAAGGCGCCGAAACATTCTTTGGCGAGCCGGAGTTCGACATCCACGACCTGATGCAGATGCGGGATGGTCACGGACTGATAAGCATCCTCGAGCTGGAGGACATCCAGGACAAGCCTGATCTCTTCAGCACGTTCATGTTGTGGATGCTGGCCACTCTGTACCACCAGTTGCCGGAAGTCGGCGACATCGACAAGCCGAAACTCGTGTTCTTCTTCGATGAAGCCCATCTGATCTTCGATGGGGCGAGCAAGGCGCTCCTCGATCAGATACAGCAGGTTGTGCGTCTGATCCGGTCGAAAGGCGTGGGTGTGTTCTTCATCACACAAAGCCCAAAGGACATTCATGAATCCGTGCTGGCCCAGCTCGGCCACCGTGTGCAACACGCGCTGCGCGCATTCACTCCTGACGACGATAAGGCGCTCAAGGCCGCGGCGAGAACTTTCCCCAAGACGCCGTTCTATGATGTCGAGGAGACGTTGACCACGCTCGGAATCGGAGAGGCCTTTGTCACGGTGCTCTCACCGCGAGGAGTACCGACGCCGCCCTTTGCGACACGACTCATCCCACCGGCATCGAGCATGTCACCCTTGCCGGACGCCGAGCTGACGCAGCGGATCGCGAGCTCGTTACAGGCGCGTAAGTACGCCCAAGCTGTCGATCGAGAAAGTGCGCGCGAGCGCCTGGCAGCCCGGATAGCCCCGCAGCCAACGCAGCCCGCGGAGTCGGGACAGCAATGGACTCCTCCGCCGGCTCCCGCGCAGCCTGCGGCTCGCGCCGGGAGACAACCGCCGAGCACATTCGAGCAGATCATGAAATCGCCTGTTACTCGCACGGTGGCGGGCGCGGTCACACGCGGAATCATGGGCGCACTGCTCGGCTCTCCACGTCGGCGATCGTCGTCACGCTGGTAGACGTCGCGCAGCGTAATCGGAATCGGCGTTGGCCTACGATCACGGACTGGTAGCGCGCATCGAGGACGGCCTGGCGCAGATCGGAGAGCGCGGCGTGAGGCAGAAGAACGTCTTCGGTGGTCGCGGGTTCA
>JAHFCS010000523.1:1697-2526 GCA_023249395.1 Gemmatimonadota bacterium | reverse complement strand
CTTCGGTGCCGAGGAGCGCTTCTAGATCGGCGAGCTGGCGCTTGATCGAAAAGACGCCCGGCGTTGCCCCTTCCGTCCGTCCGCCGATCCCCAGCGGACCGCGGACGATGTCGCCTTCCAGCGTGATGAACGTGGCGCTCGGACGCTCTTTCGCTCGGTCGATCGCTTGCCGCAGATCGCCGACGACGTACGCCTCGGGAATCGCGTGGCGCACGGCATCGGCGACGGAGCCGTCGCCAAGGATCGAGTACGTCGCGTCTCCGCGGCGAGCGCCTTCGTTGACCGGCGTGTAGTCGAGCATCAGGAACGCGCCGCGCCCGGCGCCGCGGTCATGCAGGCGATGAATCGCGTCGAGCGCGGTGTCGGCGTTCTCGACGACGACGGCTTTCGAGATTTCGCGCAGGAGCGTGTCGAGGGCTGCTTCGAATCCTTCTGCAGCGCGAACCGACTCTGTGGCCGCGACGGCATTCGGGATGAGCTCGAGAATCGCCCGCCGCACGTTCTCGTCCTGCGATTCGAGCGAGGTGAGGAGTGTGCGGAGCGAGTCGATCCGATATGTGTTCTGGGAGATCGTGTCGCGCGTTGACGCGAGCGACTGCCGCATCGCATCGCGTTTCGCGACGAGCTGGTCACGTCGCGCGAGTGTTTCGCGCGCGTGCTGCTGCGCCGCGACGAGCGCTGCCTCTGCCTCGTGCACGCGTTCGTTCCATTCGTTCATCGTCGCCTGCGCGCCGGCACGGTTTTCCGCGGCCTTGCGCGCATGGTCGCCGAGTTTCGTCAGGTAGAACTCGCACTTCTCGACCGCGATCTCGATCTGATGCACCTGATT
>JAHFCS010000523.1:0-1687 GCA_023249395.1 Gemmatimonadota bacterium | reverse complement strand
TTGCGCGCCTCGGAGATCTTCGCGATCGTCCGCATCAGCGACTCGCGTGAATCGGTGAGCGATTTTTCGAACTGGCGGACTTCATCCGACTTTTCCTGCCGCTCGCGCTCGAGCCGATCGGCGATCTCGCGCAGACGATTGCGCTCTGCCCGTGCCGCTTCGAGCTGCCGGGATTTTTCGTCGAGAAGCGCCTGCTGCTCGTTGGCGTCCTGTTCGAGAGCCTGGATCTGCGTGCCCGCGCTTTCGATGCGCTGCATGAGGTCGCCGAGGTTCGTTTCGGACTGCTGGAGAAACGATCGAAGGCGCTCCACATCGGCGGACAGTCCCGCCATTTCTTCGCGAGCGCTCGATGCACTGGACGCACCATCTGCGAGCTGCGTTCGCGCTTCGGCCAGCTCGGCCTCGTCGGCCGCGAGCTGCGCGGCAAGCTCCGCTTCACGCGCCTGCGCGTCAGCGACCCCGGCCCTCGCCACAGCCTGCTCTTCCTGCGCGGCGAGGATGCGGCCCTTGTAGAGCGCCCGCTTGGCTGTTGAGAGATCGTCGCTCAGTTCGCGATGACGGCGCGCCCTTCCCGCCTGCCGCTTGAGCGAGTTCAGATTGCGCGTGACTTCCGCCAGTGTGTCGTCGATGCGAAGGAGGTTCTGCTGCGTCTCTTCGAGCTTCAGCTCGGCAGCGCGGCGCTTGGTCTTGTACTTCGTGATGCCGGCCGCTTCCTCGATCAGGCGCCGCCGGTCCTGCGGCTTGTTCGACAGGATCAGGTCGATCTTTCCCTGCTCCATGACCGAGTAGTTGCGGATGCCGAGGCCGGTATCCATCAGGATGTCCGAGATGTCTTTCATCCGGACGCGGCGGCCGTTGAGCCGGAATTCCGATTCGCCGGTACGGAAGACGCGGCGGTTGATGACGATGCGGCCGTCATCGGCCATCGGATGACTGCTGTCGCCGTTGGCCGTTGAGAGAGTGAGCGTGACTTCGCCCATCGAGAGCGGCCGGCGGCGCGCCGAGCCCTGGAAGATGACGTCTTCCATTGTCTCGCCGCGGATGTGCGAAGCGCGGTTCTCGCCGAGAACCCAGATGATCGCGTCGCAGATGTTCGATTTGCCGCAGCCGTTCGGACCGACGACGGCGGTCAGTGGTGCAGGGAAATCGAGACTGGCGGGATCGTAGAACGACTTGAAGCCGTGAATGTCGAGTTTTTCGAGACGAAACATTTGTTTCGAGGTACCTGTACAAATACGGTCCTGGACGACCGGATGGTAACAGGATTAACGCGGCGCTACGCAGGCGATTTTGTTCCGTGTAAGTCGTTAGATGACGTTCCTCTACAATCCCGTTCCGATGTCCGCCATCGATGATTTCCTGCGATCCGAGGCCGACCTCGGCAGTTTCGCCGGGGCGGCGTACGCGATCGGCACGCCGGAGGGAATCGAAGCTGAGGGAGCGGTCGGCCACGCGGTGTCGGTGCCGGTGCGGATCGCGGCGACCGTCGACACGATCTACGACTGCGCGTCGCTCACGAAGCCGCTCGTGACGACGACGCTCGTGCTGCAGGCGGTCGCTGAAGGACCGATCAGCCTCGATCAGCAGTTCCACGGCTACGCATTTCGTGAACTGCTGACGCACACCTCAGGTCTTCGCGCGTGGATGCCGCTTTACGCGTTCGCCAATCCGCTGAAGACCATTCTCG
>JAHFCS010000522.1 GCA_023249395.1 Gemmatimonadota bacterium | reverse complement strand
GTCTGTGCTCGACGCAGCGAATTCGGTGTCGCTTTCTCCGACCGAGAATGGCTTCGTACCGCTTCTCAATGGCCGGCCGGCAGACGACGAGATGCGTGGCGACATCGTGACCCATCGCGTTTCGCTCGTCGCGAGAATGCCTCGCGTGAGGGAGTGGGTGAACGCTCAGGTGCGGGAGACGGGACGCGATTACGACGTAGTCGTAGATGGCCGCGACATAGGGACCGTCGTCTTTCCAGATGCGAATCTCAAGGTTTTTCTGATCGCTGATCCAGAGGAGCGCGCAAGGCGGCGGGTCGTGGAGAGAACAGGCCGCGAGCCGACGGAGGAGGAAATCTTCGACGAGACGGCGAGGATCCTTTTGCGTGACGAGCTGGACGCCGCACAGAGCGAGAAGGCGGCGGACGCAGTGGTGATCGACACCACGCGCCTCACGCAGGCCGAGCAGATCGCGCGGATAGTCGAGTTGGCGCAAAGCGCAAATCGGCAGTGACGACGGGAGGGAGCTCCGGGGGCCGTCGTTCGTAGCTATCGGTCGACCGTGGCGATGCATTCTATCTCGACGCGTCCGCCGAGCGCGAGTCCGGAACAGCCGAACGCGCTTCGCGCCGGCAGGTGCTCCGGGAAATGCTCGACGTAGACGCGATTCATCGCCGGCCATTCGCTCATGTCGGCCATCATTACCGTGCACTTCACGACGCGACTCAACGACGAACCATGCCGCTCGAGAATCGCCCTCATGTTCGCGAGCGTCTGACGCGTCTCGGCTTCGATGCCACCGGCGACGATCTGTGTGCCTGTTTCATTGGTGCCCATCTGCCCGGACACGTAAAGCAGATGTCCGACGCGGACCGCGGCGGAGAAGGGAAGCGACGTCTTCACAGGGAATGGATGGTACTCGACCTCGGGTGCGCTGCCGGGCGCGGAATTGGTTGGCATTTGGCGAGAACTCCGACGAGAAAGGAGAGACTACGCGGGGACTCCGCCCTGCAGAATCGTAGCGAGCTTTTCGATGTCGATGTTGCCGCCGCTCACGATGCACACGATACGGCCGCCTTCGAGCTTACCGCTCAGCGCGGCGGCAACCGGGGCGGCGCCCGCGCCCTCGGCGACAACCCGGCAACGCTCGGCGAGCAGCTTTACCGCCGCCGCAACCTGGGCGACGCTCACCACGATCGTGCCTGCGAGCAGCGACTGTGCAAGCGGCCACATTTCTTCCGAAACTGCGGAGCTTCCCATGCCGTCGATGAAGGTTGGTGTGCGCGTAACCGGCGTTGGGGTGCCAGCAGCGAGCGACGCCGTGAGCGGTGCGGCGGTTTCCACCTCGACGGCGTACACTTTCGTGCGCGGGCTGACGGCTCGTGCGGCGGCCGCGATTCCGCAGGAAAGTCCACCGCCGCCGTATGGGACGAGAATCGCGTCAACGTCGGTGAGATCCTCCATGATCTCGAGCGCGATTGTCCCATTGCCCGCCATCACGGCTTCGTCGGCGAACGGGTGAACGAATAGTCCCTTCATTCCCGGATAGCCGTGATCGACGATCGTCTGCCACCACACGTCCAAGGGCATTCTCATGACTTCGCCGCCGAGCCGCTCGATGGCGTCGGTCTTTGCCTTGGGCGCGTGCTCGGGGACTATCACCTGGCAGCGAACGCCGAGCTCGCGTGCGCACAACGCGACTCCCTGCGCCATGTTGCCGGCACTGGCGGTGTAAACGCCGTGAGCTCGAGCTGCCTCGCGCGAGAGAGCAATTGCGTTGGCCGCGCCGCGCAGCTTGAAGGAGCCGATGGGCTGGAGACTCTCGAGCTTGAGGTAGACTTCGTGCGTGCTCAAGTCGGGTGCGAGGCGCACGAGCGGGGTGCGCACAGCCGTCCCGGCGATGCGCTTCCGCGCCGCCTCGATCGCCTGGAGCGAAACCGTTGAGAGGGGAGGCCTCATATTTCGGGTGCTGAATGTTGATTACAGCGCGTCATCTGTCTATACTTCAAGGCTATCTTGGAAGGTCAGTCAATCAACCCTTTTCCCAGTAGAATGCCAGATTTGGACACCACAACCACCACCACTACCGGCACGGTGCTGACCGCGCGCGAAAAGCGCGATCTGCAGAGAGCACAGCTCCGCCCGCTTGCCAACCTGCGCCCCGAGCTCTACGACGAGGACGATTACTCGCCCGACGAGCTCGAATCAATGATGGCGATGTACAACGGGACGATGGCGTCGATCGAGGAAGGCGAGATCGTCAAGTCCCGCGTGCTCGATATCCGCGACAACCTCGTCGTGCTCGACATCGGCTTCAAGTCCGAAGGCACGATCCCGCTGGAAGAGTTCAAGGACCTCCCCGACCTCAAGCCGGGCGACGAAGTCGAAGTCCTGCTCGAGCACCTGGAGGACATGGAAGGCTCCGTCGTCCTCTCGAAGAAGAAAGCCGACTTCATGCGCGTCTGGGAACGCATCCGCGTCGCTTACGAGAGCGATCAGCCGGTCGCCGGTACCCTCGTCAAGAAGATCAAGGGCGGAGTCGTCGTCGATCT
>JAHFCS010000054.1 GCA_023249395.1 Gemmatimonadota bacterium | reverse complement strand
TTTCACCATCAACTACATGCTCGCCAAGGAGTCCGTGCAGTCGCGAATCGAGTCGGGGATTTCGTACACCGAGTTCTCCTACATGCTGCTCCAGGCATACGACTACCGCGAGCTCTTCCTGCGCGACGGTGTGACGCTTCAGGTGGGAGGGAGCGACCAGTGGGGAAACATCACGGCCGGCATGGAGCTCATTCGCCGCGCTGAAGGCGGGGATGCTCACGCGCTGACCTTCCCACTCGTCACGACGGCAACGGGAACGAAATTCGGAAAAACCGAGGCGGGCAACGTCTGGCTCGATCCGGAACGGACATCGCCGTACCAGTTCTACCAGTTCTGGATCAACGTCGATGACCGTGATGCAGGGAGGTATCTCCGCTACTTCACGCTTCTGTCGCGCGAGGAAATCGAGTCGCTCGAGAGGGAGATCGTCGAGCGTCCGGAAGGTCGCGCCGCGCAGCAGAGTCTGGCGAGCGAGGTTACGGCGCGCGTGCACGGGGCCGAGGCGGCGCGCGTGGCCGAGGAAGTGTCGCGGCTCATCTTCGGGAAAGGTGAGCCGGAGTCGCTCTCGCCGGCGGCGCTCGCGGCGCTGAGTCGCGAGCTGCCGTTCGCGGAAATGCGGAGCGGCACCTCGGTGGTAGACGCGCTGCTGCAGCTGAAGCTCGCTTCGTCGAAGGGCGCAGCAAGACGATTGATCGAGCAGGGCGGTGTCACGATAAACTCGCGACGGGCGACGAATCCAGCGGAGGCGCTGGGAGAGCCGCTAATGGGGAACTACTATCTCATCAGGAAGGGTGCACGCGACTTCGGACTGGTCCGCATCAACGCAGTTAGTCCGTAGTCCGCAGTTGCAGTTGGTGCGCGCTCTCTTCAGCTCACTCCCGCAAATCTGAAAATCCTTCCATCCTCGGCGACAATGTAAACCTCGCCTGATGCATCCTGACCGAACGAAACGACGTGGCCGACATCGACCATCTTCCAGCTGCGACGGTCGGTCGCGACGCCGTTCTCATAGCGGAAGCTTCGCAGCCAGCCGCCACAATAGTCGGAATAGAAGTAGTGGCCGACGATCTGCGGGATCCGTCGTCCCCGGTACACGTAGCCTCCGATCACCGAGCAGGAGCCACCGGAGTGGTCGAACGTCAGTGCCGGCGCCTGCAGGCCGCTGCGATTACAGCCGGGGTCGCGATAGCATCTGTCGCCTTCCATGATGTTCCAGGCATAGTTGATTCCCGGCCTGTCGGCCGGGACCACATCGATCTCCTCGGTGCGATCCTGTCCGACGTCACCGATGTAAACGAGGCCGGCGGCACGATCGAATGAGAAGCGCCACGGATTCCGCATGCCGACCGCCCAGACTTCGGGTGCGCCAGCGGATCCATCGGCGAAGGGGTTTCCGACTGGAATGGTGTATGGATCGGCGCGACTGACATTGATGCGGAGCATCTTTCCGAGCCGGGAGTGGGTGTTCTGCCCATTTCGATGAGGATCTCCGCCGCTCCCGCCGTCGCCCATGCCTATGTAGAGCATTCCGTCGGGGCCGAACATCACCAGCCCGCCGTTGTGATTCCAGTAGGGCTGGTCGATCTTGAGAATCAGCTTGGAGGACGCAGGATCCGCGACGTCCGGGTTCGCGCTCACATGGAACCGCTCGATGTGGGTATCACCATTGAGATCGGTGAAGTCTACGAAAAACCATCCGTTGGTGTGGTACTCCGGATGGAACGCCATGCTCAGCAGCCCCGACTCTCCGCCGCTCCTCACGCGCGAAGTGATATCGAGAAACGGCTCCGGAAGCGCCCGGCCATTCTTCACAATGCGGATGCGGCCGGCCAGCTCGACGACGAACAATCGCGCGTCTCCTGGCGGCGACGTGACGTATGCCGGATTTCTGAAGCGATCGCCGAGCTGCTCGAGACGAAGCGTCGTCGGCGCACCAGCGGACTGCGCGCCGGATACACGTATTGCCGAAGAGGGAGAGGCGGCATTCACGGGTGCCGCGGACGCCTCGCTCCCGGGTTGGCCGCCCCGGTCACCGCAGGCAATCAGCGCGCTCATGACGACCAGGAGAATGACAGTCATGCCGTTTCCCTTGGCGCTTTGCGCTGCTGCTTTGGATCGAGGGCATCGCGAAGAGCGTCGCCGAGAAGGTTGAAGCCGAGAACGGCCGCACCTATTGCCATCCCCGGGAACACTGACGTCCACGGGGCGCGGCGAAGCTGATCGAGATCGCGCCCATCGGCGATCATCGAGCCCCAGCTCGGTGCCGGCGGCGGAACACCGAGCCCAAGAAAAGAGAGCGCCGCCTCAGCCATGATCGCGCCCGCAACACCCAGTGTGGCTGCGATCACGACCGGCGCGATCACATTCGGAAGCACGTGCTGGAGCATGATCCGCCAGTCGCGGGCACCGAGTGCGCGAATTGCCTGGACGTACTCGAGTTGCCGGACAACGAGCACCTGGCCCCGGACGAGGCGCGCTATCCCGGCCCAGCCAACCACACCGATCGTCGCGAAGACAACGCCCATCGACGGCTGGAATGCAGCGACCATCGCGATCAATAGCAGCAGCGTCGGGAACGCCAGCGTCACGTCGGCAAGACGCATCACGATCTCGTCCACCCATCGGCCATAGTAACCGGCCAACAGTCCGAATGTGACGCCGAGTGTGAGGGCAATCCCTTGCGAGATGAGGCCAACGGTAAGTGACACCCGCGAGCCGTAAACGAGACGCGACCAGATATCGCGCCCCTGGACATCGGTGCCGAGCCAGTGCGCCGCCGACGGACGCTGGAGCAGATGCGACAAGTCGATCTTCAGCGGATCCTGCGTCGTGATGATTGGCGCCGCAATCGCGGCGAGCGTCATGATGACGACCACCGCGATTCCGAAGCGGGCGCGATTGTCTCCGAACAGTCGCCGGCGCTGCGCGTTGTCTAGCAATTCTCACCCATCGCTGGCATCGTTGGAGCGTGTCGGGTCTCTCAGCTCGCGCGGCGTGTCCGGGGGCTGCCGCTTCCACCTCCGATGCTGCCAGAAGTATTGCTCCGGAACGAATCGCACCCACTTCTCGAGCAGCTCGGTAAAGCGCATGACGATGGCATCCACGTCGGTCTCGCGGTCCCCGGTAGGAGTAATCTCCACCGGCTCGATGATCACCCGGTATTTCGCGTTCGGCTGGCGAAGCGCGTCGACGAACAGCACGGGTGCGTTGAATCGCAAGGCGAATACCGCGGCGCCACGAGGCGTCTTTGCAGGCCGGCCGAAGAAGGTAACATAGGTGGAGGCAAGCCCAAGCACTCCCTGGTCAGCGACGAACCCGACCGCGCGACCTGACCGAAGGGCACGCGGAGTGCGCCTAACGGCTTCGGAATCGTGGACGACGGTCAATCCGAGTGAGGTTCGAATGTCGTTGATGTAGGTGTCGAACAAGGGGTTCGCCATTCCCCGGACGATCACGTCGAATGGCACCCCTCGGGCCGCAATGTACGCTGCGAGGAGCTCCCAGTTTCCATGGTGGCCGGCGACGACGACCATGCCTCCGCCACCGGCGATAGCCCGCTCGATGTGCTCCCATCCTTCCACGGTATCCACGAGATCCAGCACTCCCTTTTCGCCCAGTCCGGGCAGAAGCGCTGTCTCGATGGCCGTGCGCCCGAGGTGCTCGAATGAGGCACGCGCGATGCCACGAACTTCATCCGGGCTCATCGCGGGAAACGCAGCAGCGATCTGTTTCTCGACGACGTCCTTTCTGATTCCGAGCGGTCGATAGCCGGCAACGCCGAGCCTTCCCCCGACTCGGCAGGCGGTCTCCCAGTCGAGCATCCCGAGGGCGCGAACAATTCCGCGAAGCGAATAGAATTCCGCGCGTTGCGCGAGCGTCGGCTTCATTGTCGTCTCGACCTTTCGGCGGCGACCGCATAAGTGAAATCGCGTGTGTCGCGCGCAACTCGATTCCAGTTGTAATGCGTCTCGACAGCAAGCCGCGCCGCGCGGCCCATCGCCTGGCGCCGCACGTCGTCCCGCAACAGCAAGGCGATCGCGCCCGACACAGCCGGGACGTCAGTGGGCGGGACGACGATTCCCGTTTCTCCGTCGCGAACCGCAGAGCGCACGCCGCCCGAGTCTCCCGCCACCGCAGGCAAGCCCGAGGCTGCGGCTTCGAGAAATGAGATCCCGAATCCTTCGACGTTGACCTCCCGATCGACCCTCGAGAGCCCGACATAAAGAGTGGACATCGCGTACGCTTCGGGAAGCTCGTCGTCACCGAGCGGCCCCGCGAAGACCACCCGATCGGCAACGCCGAGATCGCGTGCGAGATCGCGCAGCCGCTGTTCGTCGTGTCCGTCGCCGACCATCACATAACGAAGGCCGGGGAATTCATCGGACAGCGCTGCCAACGCGCGGATCGCCGAATCCTGGCCCTTGTGCGGAACGAGACGCGCAACGGTGATCAGCAGCGGTCCCTGTCCCACACTCCACCGGGCGCGGAGCGATCCGGTATCCCGTGACGGATGAAATCGATCGGGATCGGTGCCCAGGTCGAATGCTCCGACGGGCGGCATGCTCTCGATGCCCACCGCTTGCATCACCTCACCCGCGAGCTCGGCGACCCATTTGGAAGTCGCGACTATTCCTGCGGCATCTCCGAGAATCCGCCGCGCTCCTGCGCGCTTCAACCAGCTTCGCTCGGCCTTGCTCCGCTCCCGCAGCAGGTCGCCCCCATTCACGTAGAGCAGGTAAGGTATCCTCAACCTGGCGTGGGGCCACGTGACCGCGTAACCCACCGGCCTGATGTTGCCGCAATGGATCACGTCGATTCGATTCGGGCAGTGACGCATGAGCCACGATCCCCATCGTATCTGGTTCGCGAACCGGTTGGCTTCGTCGAAGGAGAAAGACTGGCGATGGATCGGGTAGGTCTCGCCGGAGTCGAAGATACCGCCATCCGAGGCCGAAACAGTGGATACCTCCATAACCGACGCGCCATCGCCAAAGCGGCGGCAGAGCTCCACATGGCGTCGCGACATTCCCCCGCCAACAGGCGGGTAGTCCTGGGTGACGAAGATGTGGTTCACTGCCCGCTCAGAGTGGATTCACCCACTTTCGGTCTTCGAGAATGAACGGGACGCGCTGATCGTAGGTGTGGTTCGCGCGGACGAATTGCTCTCCCTGATATCGAATCGTCTGGCGCTCCGAGGGATTGGCGATGAAATGCAGGCAGCGGTTGGTGCACGACCCGACATCGGAGTACCAGGCGCAATGCACCCCGTCCTGAAGCATGTCCGCCAGTCCTGTCGAGTACTGCCCGAGGTAGAAGCCCCCGGCAAGCATCACCATCCACGTCCTGTCGGACGTGTAGGTCGTGCCACCCTGCGCACGGACGGGATTGATTCCGAGAACGATTTTGCTGCTCGAGCAGACAGCTGCGAAGTCGCGTCCTTCCACAGCGCGTCCACCCCACCTGAGCTTGTCGCGCCATTGATCCCAGCCGAGTCCCCATATCCTGACATGGAGATGCGAGGAGAGCACAATGAGATACCTCGCGCGCTCCGGGTCGTAGCCGGTCCCGATGAACGTGACATCCGAAGCGAATTTCGGATCGTGTGCGACCGGCTGTATCCCGGCGTCTCCCGCGGCAGGCAGGAACTTCGCCTCCAGCCCGTGAGCGCGCCATTCACTTTCGAAGCCGGTCACGAAGAATGTTCGCGCGAGCTTCCCGATCGTCGCTATGTGGGCGATGTCGGGACGCTGCAGATCGGCATGCCACTGCGGATCGTGATACCACATCGCGTTCGGCAGATCTCGAATGATCTCCGCAACCGTCTCCGGCTCGAGCGCCAGACACTTCGACAGAAAAACAAAATCGGGACGATACCTGCGTGCGTGGCGGCGCGCCCACCGCTGCGTGAGCCGCCGTCCGATGAGACGTTTGGTGCGCCGGTCGTCGATGAGAAGCGTCTCGTGTCCGGCCCGACGAAATGCGCGCTTCACCGCGGCTTCCATTCGCCACGCGTTGTTGCTCCCGATCATCAGGATGCGCATCGAAGGCTCAGTCCTTCGCGCCTCGCGCCCAGAGGCGCGCGTACTTGGCCATCACGCTTGCCGCCGCGAGGCACGACAGCACCGCGCCCGCGCCGCCATCCATCCAGCCCCCCCGCAGCATGTACATGGTCACGAAGCGCACCGGGGGCTTGAAGACCACCGACAGCGGCCCCGCCCGGCGCCCCGTCTCGAATTTGTCCTCGGCCCACCACCTGCTGTAACGGTCGAGCTTCTCGAAGTAATCGTCGAGCGAGCTGTAGGTCGAATGCTCGAGTGACTCGCGCAGCTCACCGACATCCCCTGCCGCATCGACGTGCTCGTGAACCCGGCTCGCGCTGTACCGGAGGTTCGAGCGGAAGAGGCGGATCGGACGGTCGCTCGCCCATCCCCCATGTTTGACCTCCCTGCCGAGAAAGAAGTTCCTGCGCGGCACGCGGTAGGCCGCGTGGGAGGGAGAGCCCGCAATGAGCGCGCGGATCTCCTCTCCGAGGCCGAAAGAGCCCCGCTCGTCGGCGTCAACGGCGAGAACCCAGTCGCTTGCGGCGCGCTCGATCCCCGCGTTCCGTTGAGCGCCGATGGTCGTGAACGGATTGGAGAATACCGTCGCGCCGGCACGTCTTGCACGATCGACGGTGTCGTCGGATGAATCGTTCTCCACCACGAGCACTTCCCGAGCCCAGCGCACGCTCGCCACGCATGCCTCGATGTTCGCGGCTTCGTCACGCGCCGCGATAACTACGGAGACGGGTACGGGCTCGTTTGCGATCAACCCTTCGATCGGTTGCGTCCGCTTGCCGTCTCGCAAGCCTTCTCGAAGCCGTCGATCATCGCCTGCTCGGGAAACTCGCGCGCAACACGTGCACGTCCGGCAGCGCCGATCGCGACGCGCTGCTCTTCGTTGGTCAGAAGGCTGACCACGGCCGCTGCCGTCGTCGCAGCGTCGTCCGCCGGAATGAGCGTGCCGGTAATCATGCTGGCGACGTACGCCTCGGCGATCGTTCCTTCCGCTGCGATCACGGGGACTCCAAGCGCCATCAGGTCGAGGATTCCATAGGCCGCAGTGTCCGCCTCTGCCACCACCCATCCGAGATCCGCGTCGCGCATCAGCAGCAGGTGGTCGTCGCGCTCGCCGAGAAAGCTCACGAGATCGAGTACGCCGAGCGCCGCCGCCTGCATGCGAAGATCCTCGCTGTCCGAACCCGGCCCGAAGATCATCAGACGAAGATAGGGATGCCTCGGCGACAGCATCGAGACGGTTCTGATAGCTGTCGCGGCGCGGCCGCGAGATGTCTGATCGTAGACGCAGATGATGTATCGAATGCCGAGGCCATCCGCGTTCTCGGGGCTCGCAGCGCCGGTGCGCTCGGGATACCGCGTGGTATCGACGCCCAGCATCGCCAGCACCGGTCGCCCACCCCTTCTTGGGATCTTTGCGGCGCTCGCGTCGTTCTCATCGGCAAAGAGATAGCACGTTTTCGTGAGCCACGATCCGACCTTTCCAGCGCCGTGCATCTCGAGAACGCATCCCGCCGGCGTGCGCCGCACGATTGATCCGCGGCGTCCGAGCCAGCACGCGACCGCGCCGATAAGGTGCTCGCGTTCCGTCGTGACGAAAACGACGTCTGCGTCCCAATGCCGAAAGAGATGCTTGAGCCTCCAGGCCGCCGCGAGCCATGGCCCCTCGCTCCTGAACTGAATCACCTCGAACGGTGCGACGTCGTGTTGCGCCTCGGGATCAACTCCGCCGAGTTTCGAAGCGACGGTCGCGATGCGCGATGCCGACTGCTCGACGCTGCTGTCCGGCTCGGCGAGAAATCTCACCGTGTGGCCGCGGGCAGCGAGCCCGCGCGCCGCGACCGAGAATGCCCTCGCCGTTCCCGACCATTCTCTGGCGAAATGAAGGAAGAGGATGTGCACCTATACCGCGGATGAAGCCATTGACGTGTCCATTTCGGAGGCGCTCCCGAATTGCATTGAATAGAGACGGTGATACGCTCCACGCGCCGCCAGCAGGCTGGCGTGCGTTCCGCGCTCGATGATCTGGCCCCGGTCGAGGACCAGAATCTGATCGGCATGGACGATCGTCGACAGCCGGTGGGCAATCACGAACACTGTTCTCCCGCGAAGAAGACGGTCCACCGCCTCCTGTACGAGCCGCTCCGATTCGGTGTCCAGCGCCGAAGTCGCCTCGTCCAGGATCAGAATGGGGGGATCACAGAGCAAGGCCCGTGCAATCGCGAGCCGTTGCCGCTGTCCGCCGGATAAACGAGTCCCTCGTTCTCCCAGCATCGTAGCGTAGCCGTACGGAAGCTCCGTAATGAACGCATGGGCATTGGCGGCCTCGGCCGCGGCCTGGATCTGAGCGTCGGTAAACCTGTCGCCAGCGCCGTAAGCGATGTTGTTCCGGACAGTGTCGTTGAAAAGAACCGTGTCCTGGCTGACGATCCCGGTCAGTCCACGAAGCGTCGAAAGCCGAATCCGGCTGGTCTCCACGCCGTCGAGCAGGATGCGCCCCGAGGTCACCCGGTAGAACCGCGGAATGAGATCCACCAGCGTCGATTTCCCCGCCCCGCTCGGCCCGACGAGTGCTGTGACCTCTCCCTTCTTCGCGACAAAGCTCACGTTGGACAGCACCGGGTTGCCGTCATAGGCGAAGGTGACGTCGTCGAATCGTATCTCCCGCTCGAACGCCGCGCGGTCGAGTGTCCCTGTATCCGTCTCCTCTTCCGACGGAGAATCGAGAATCTCGAAGAGCCGTTCGGCGGCGGCGAGAGACGACTGCGCGGTCGTCGGCATCTGGGAGAGCTGCTTCAGCGGCTGGAGCAATCTCAGCGCGTACAACAGGAAGGCGATCAGATCGGCGCCCGACATCGCGTTGTCGACGAGCACCTGCCTTGCACCGATCCAGAGGAGAAGCACCGCCATCGCAGTTCCGACGACTTCCGTGACCGGCGCCGCGAGGAACGAGAGCCGGGTGACACGCACGGTGCTCGTCGCATACCGGTCGCTGGCCTCGCGAAAGCGCTTCTCCTCGTAGGCCTCGGCGCCGAACGACTTCACAAGTCGAATGCCGCTCACCGTCTCCTGCACCACGCTTGTCATCTCGCCATGCTGGTTGCCGCGGCGCCTGTTCCCCTTTCGGAGCTTTTTCAGCAGGGGCTGCAGCGCGGCGGCGAGTACTGGCATCAGTATCAACGCGATGAGCGTCATCTTCCACGAGATGAGGAACAGGAAGAAGACATAGCTCAGAACCAGCGCCCCGCTCTGCAGCGACTGGGTGACGATCTGCGTGAGAATGAGGCGCGTCTCGGCTGTATCGGTGATCACACGCGAGAGAATCTGTCCCGTCTTGGTGCGCGTGAAGTACGCGAGCGGGAGGTGCGACAGGTGGGCGT
>JAHFCS010000521.1 GCA_023249395.1 Gemmatimonadota bacterium | reverse complement strand
GAAATCGCTGAGCGGTCCAATGATCGCGCCGTCGCCAAACCGCTCGCGCTCGTCGAGCAGCCGGGCGGCGGCGGGAGCGAGGCCGACGCGTTCGCGCTCGAGCGCTTCGAGCGCGTTGACTTTTCCGTCGAGCGCGGTGTACGCCTCTTCGGCCCGCAGGAGCGCCGAGCGTGCGGCTGAATCCTCTTCACGCGCGGCGCGGAGCGCGCCCAGCGTGGCTGCGAGGACAGCGTTGCTCGTCGTGTTACTCTCGCGAGCGAGGGCGAGGCTTTCTTCCACCTCGCGCATCTCACGTCCCACTGCTGTTGCCGAATCTGCGAGCTGCGCCTGTTCCTCGAGCAGCGTGGCGCGACGCGTCGCGAGCTCCTCGAGCTCGCGGTCAGCCGCCTGGCGATCCAGCGCATGACGATGCGCACGCTCGCGCATCTCCCGCGCGGCGCGGTCGGCGGTCTCGAGGGCTGCGCGCGACGAAGCGAGCGACGCGCGAACGCTCTCCTCCTCCGTCACGTGCTCAGCCAGCGCGCCTTGCGCGAGCGCCATTTCGCCTTCGAGCTGCGTGAGGTGGGCCACCGCGCGCTCGAGATCGTCGCTCACCTTCCCGACGGTTGAATCCCCTTCACGGCGTTCGAGCTCGGCGCGCTCGCGGCGAGAAAGAGAGTTGCGCTGCCGTTCTTCGGCCACCGCGATCTCTCCGCGGAGCTGGTGCGTGCTCGCTGCCTGCTCGGCCATCAGGCGGGCAAGCTCGTTGCGCCGGCCTTCGGCGGCGGCTCGCGCACCGTGGGCGGTGTCGCGTGCCGCTTCTGCAGCCGCCATCGCCTCTTCCGCTGCGGGCACCGATGCCCGTAGCTCGCCAACGCGGTTCTCGAGCCGTGCGAGCTCATCGTGCCAGGCGTCCATCTCTCTCGCTGCGAGCGCAATCTCGACCGTGAAACGGCGGGTCGTGAGCTCGGAATGTCGTTCTGCGCGCTTGCGCTGCCGCGCGAGCGACCGCACCTGCGTCTGTACTTCGGAGATCAGGTCGTCGATGCGCGACATGTCGATCGTCGTCTCTTCGAGGCGGCGCTCCGCCGTCCGCTTCCGATCGCGATAAAGTCCGATGCCCGCCGCTTCCTCGAACAGCTCGCGACGCTCGTCGGGACGGTCGGAGAGCAGGGCATCGATCATCTTCGCCTCGATGACCACGCCGGAATCGGCGCCGAGCCCCGTTCCGCGAACCATGTCGTGGATGTCGCGCAGACGGCAGGGCGAGCGATTCAGGAAATAGTCGCTCTCGCCCGACCGGCTGAGACGACGCGTTATGACGACTTCGCGGAAGGGGACGGCGAGGGCACCATCGTCGTTCTCGAAGTGAAGCGAAACTTCGGCGATGTTCACCGGGCGGCGCGCTGAAGAGCCCTGAAATATCACCTCTTCCATCCTCGCGCCGCGCAGTGTGCGCGGCCGTTGCTCACCGAGTACCCACCTCACCGCATCGGAGACGTTCGACTTGCCGCAGCCGTTGGGCCCGACGATCGCCGTGACGCCGGGCTCGAAGAGCAGCTCCGTTTCGTCGGCGAAGGATTTGAATCCGTGAAGCTCGAGCTTCGTCAGGCGCACTACTGAACTCTCCCTGTTCGGTATTCCAGCACAGGCGTCAAGCCCGCAACCCGCAGCGCGGTGGCGGCGAGAGTCGATTGTTCGGGATTCTCGAACGCACCAGCGTACAATCGCGTGCTCCCATCACTTTGCACCAGCGCGTAGACCGCGAGGCCGCGCGCCCGGTAGTCCCTGATTTTCTCCCGCGACTTCGACGCGACTGCCGCCTCTGACCCAACGCTGTCGATTCGCAGAGCGAATGGTGCCCGGACGACTGCACCAGCCGAATCGGGTACGACGCGCCGGCGACGGAGCGATGCGAGCAGTCGCTCGGCCTGCACGCTGTCGGGAAACGCACCGGCAAAAACCTTGTACCAGATGGCTTCGGTGTCGCCGATAGGGACAAGGGATATAGTCGCTGCGGGCATCGTCGCCCCATGGCGCTGAAGCTCAAAGTTAGCACCTTCCGCCGTATTTGCAGCGAGAATCTCGACGGAATATGCAGCTGCAACAGCGGAGTCAGCGGGATTCGCCGGCAGCACCGCGGCGCGAGGAGCGGGAATGGCGTCGTGAACCTGCGAGTCGGGGATGATCACTGTATCCGGCGCTCGCGTTGGCCCGAGCCGTGCGATGCCCCCCGGCCGCAGCACGAAAAGCGCGACGATAAGGAGCAGGAGCGCGCCGACAGCGAGCGGAACTCCGCGCAAGCCCCAAACCGGACCGGTCGGTATCGCGATCTTCTTCGGCGATGCGACGGCTGGCGCAGGATGCGGTATTCTGGCGAGAAGGACGGAGCCATGCGGCACGTCGACGGGAGGATTCCCGACGACGATCATGCCGTCGAGCTGCTCCGTGAGCTTGCCGAGCCCCGGAGCGTTGGAGCCGGCAACGAGGAGCAGCAGCGCGTCGGTCGCTGCGAAGTCCGACGCGATGCGACGCCACCGCCGACTTCCGAGAATCTC
>JAHFCS010000520.1 GCA_023249395.1 Gemmatimonadota bacterium | reverse complement strand
ACCATCGGTGCAACCGACCCCGCGCTCCCGCCGCATCTGCATTTCGAGATACGAAAGGGCGGTCCGGCTGTGGATCCGCTGGACTGGTTGCGTGGGACGCAGTAGCAAGCCGCGCGCAGCGAAGGGAGCTTCGCGCCGGAAGGCTGACGCGGCGGTTCGGAAGAGAAAGAAACCGGAAGCTCCTCTCGGTGCGCACGTCTCGATCGCGGGCGGATCGCACAATGCCCCTCCCCGCGCGAAGGCGATTGCCGCGACAGCGATGCAGATGTTCACGAAGATGGCGAACAGATGGGCAGAGCGGATCTGCGAGGATGAAGAATGCAGAGCATTCATCGCCGCGCTCGCCGATACCGACGTGCGCGAGACGTCGGCGCACGACAGCTATCTCATCAATCTCGCTTCGCCGGATTCGTTCCTTCGCGCCCGATCGATCAAATCGTTCGCTGCGGAGCTCGCGCGTTGCGATGCGCTCGGACTCGATTATCTCGTGTCGCATCCGGGGAATTACATGGACGATCGCGAGAGCGGTATCGCGAGAAATGCCGACGCGATCGCAGAAGTGCTGGACCGTGTGACGGGACTGACGATGGTCCTGTTCGAGACGACGGCGGGAAGCGGGACAGTCATCGGATCGACATTCGAGGAGATGGCAGGGCTGATCGAGCGAATTCCGGAGGCACTTCGCAAACGAGTGGGCGTATGTCTCGATACGGCCCACGTTTTCGCGGCAGGGTACGATCTGATCGGCGACTACGACGGCGTGCTCGCGCGCTTTGACGACACGATCGGGCTCGAGCGGTTGCGGATGATGCACCTTAACGATTCCAAGGCGCCACTTAGGTCGAGGCGCGACCGCCACGAGCTCATCGGCGAGGGAGCGATCGGCGAGGCGCCCTTTCGCCGCATAATGAACGATCCGCGGCTCTCGCGCGTATCAAAGGTGATAGAAACGCCGAAACTGAATGATGCGGAGGCGACGGACCGCAGAATGCTGGAGAGGCTGAGAGGCTACATCGAGTAAACGCTTGCTCCAGCCCAAGTGTTAGCCGTTTGGCGGGAACCAGGGTTAGTTTTAAGGGTTATGAGCCGAGTGTTGAGGATCTCGAGTCGCTTCCGAGTGATTGCGGCGATTGCCGCCGCCGCCGCACAACTCGTTCTCTGTACTGCGTCCCTGACGGAGGTCAGATTCGGCTCCGACGCAAGGGCCCATGTCGAGGCGAGCGGCACGAGGCTTCATCACGCCCACAACGATACCGACTGCGCAGCCTGCGCTGGCCGACACCTTCTCGCTTCGACTGAGCTGGAGGCCCCGCGCGCCGTCGCCTTCTCACGGTCCGCCACGGACCCGCGTGTCGATTTCGAGACAGCGATCCGCGCGGCGCATCACTCCGACACGCGCTCCCGCGCCCCTCCCGCACTTCCCGCCTAGCCAGTAGAACGAGCGCTTCGTTCTGCGCTGGCCATTTCGTGCACGATCTTCGCGCGAGGCATCGAGCTGTCCGCCCGCGCCCACAACGAACGGGAAATCTTCAAATGCGAGGAAGTATTATCCTCGGCGCACTCGCCAGCGCGATGTGCGTCGGTGCGCTTGCCGGACAACAGGCGCCGGCAGGGACAGCGGGAGTCGTCGCCGGTGCGCCACAGGATTCGCTGAGGCTGACACGAGCTGCCGCCATCTCGATGGCGCTGGCAAGAAATCCTCAGCTCGAGATTGCACGAGAGCAGACTGCGCAGTTCAGGGCGCTGCAGGTTCAGGCACGGGCCTTTCCAGACCCGTCCCTTACCGCATCGCTCGATAACCAGAGCGGCTTCTTCCGATCATCGTCCGGCGGCCAGAAGAACGTTGGGGCGGGACTGTCGGTGCCGTTTCCGGATAAGTTCCGGCTGCGTAACAACGTCGCCGCCGGAGACGTCGGCGCGGCTGAGGCATCGTATGTAGCGCTCCGCACCCGGATAGGGGCGCAGACAGCTGACGTCTACGACTCGCTGCTTCTCGCCATCAGGCATCTGGCAGACATCGGCTACAGCAAGCGGTTAGCCGATGATTTCCTTCAGCGCACACAGGCGCGCTTCCAGGCGGGGACTGTCCCGCGTCTCGATGTCATCAAGGCGAAGGTCGACGTCGCGAAGGCGACCAATGATCTCATCTCAAACGAGAGGGACATCGCCAATGCACGATCTTCTCTGGCGCGGCTCCTCGGCGTCGCTCTTGGATCAGCCATCGCACCGTTGGATTCGCTCGCGATTCCAGCCGAGGTCCCGTCTCTCGAGATTCTCGAGCGTGTTGCGCTCGCCTCTCGCGCCGAGGTCGCCGGCATCGCGGCTCAGCGTCGTGGCGCGAGCTCGGCAACCTCGCTCGCCCGGGAGTTCTGGCTCCCCGATTTGACGCTCGGGGTCAGCCGCGACCTGAGTCCGGGAACACCGCCCGCCGCATTCTCGACGGGACTCGCCTTCCCGTTTCCGATCCTGTTCTGGCAGCACACGAGAGGCGAGATCGCGCAGGCACAGCATCGTGAGCGCGAGCTCGCGGCTTCCGACCGGGACATTCGGGC
>JAHFCS010000053.1 GCA_023249395.1 Gemmatimonadota bacterium | reverse complement strand
CACCGGCAGCGGGCGACTCAGTGAGCCCCGGAGGAACGATCGTCATCTCCACCGGCGGCGATCCGGACGGACTCTTCCCTCCTCTGGAGGCGAGCGTTGCCGGGCGACAGGTCAGCGAGCTGGTGTACGAACACCTCGCGGATGTCGGCAGCTCGATGAACACCGTCGGTGACAGTGGCTTCGAGCCGCGGCTGGCGAAGAGTTGGACGTGGTCGCCCGATTCACTGTCGATAGCGTTTCATCTCGATCCGCGCGCGAAGTGGCACGACGGTCTTCCCGTTCGCGCATCCGACGTTGCGTTCACCTATGCTCTCTACAAGGACCCGGCAACAGCGTCACCCTCTGCTCCGCTGATCGCCAGCATCGATTCGGTGACGGCGCCGGATTCACTGACCGCTGTGTTCTGGTTTTCCAAACGTTCTCCCACTCAGTTCTTCGAGGCGACAGACCCAGTGCTCGTTATCCCCGAGCACGCGCTCGAGGGAATTCGCGGTAAGGCGTTGCGGACGGCGCCACTGGCCCGAGCGCCGATCGGGAGCGGACGCTTTCGCTTTGTCGGCTGGAACGCCGGCTCGTCAATCGAGATCGCGGCCGATACAGCCAACTACCGCGGTCGCCCGCATGTGGACCGTGTCATCTGGAGCATCGCTCCGGATTTCAACACGGCGTTCACTCGCTTGCTCGGAGGCGCGTCGGACGTTTTCGAGCAGCTGACTGCGGCGAGCCTTCCCCAGATCGCGGGACACCCCGAAGTTCGCACGGTGCTTCTGCCCGGACTGGATTACAACTTCATTCAGTTCAACCTTCGCGATCCGGCGCATCCAGTGCGATCTCATCCGCTCTTCGGTGACCGGGCCGTTCGTCGCGCGCTCACAATGGCCGTGGACCGCGCACGCGCCGTTCAGAATGTTTACGACACTCTCGCTCAAGTGTCCGTTGGTCCAACAGTGCGCGCGTACCCCTCAACCGATACTACGCTGCAGCAGATTCCCTATTCCCTCGCCGGTGCGCAGCGGCTCCTCGACTCCCTCGGCTGGCGCAATTCACGCGACGGGATCAGGCGCCGCAACGGCCGCCCTCTCGAGTTCACTCTCAGTGTTCCGAGCTCGAGCAAGAACCGGATGAGTATGGCCGTCATCGTTCAGGAGCAGCTGAAACAGGCGGGCGTGAAAATGAACATCGACAAGCTGGAGATCGCGTCGTTCATCGATCGCGAGAGTCGTCGCTCGTTCGACGCTGTATTCGGGGGCTGGCACGTCGATGCGAGTCCGGGCGGAATCCGCCAAACCTGGGGCTCGGCGGGATCGCAGGCAGGAGGATCCAATTACGGCTCTTACGAGAATCCGATCTTCGACGCGATGGCGGACAGCGCGCTATCGGCGATGAATCTCGATGAACGCCGCGTGCGCTTCAAGAAGGCGTATCAGATGATAATCGACGACGCGCCCGCAATCTGGCTCGCCGAGCCGAGGAGCATGATCGCCATCAGCAGCCGGATTCGAACTCCACCGCTTCGGCCCGACGCGTGGTGGGCAAACATCCCCGAGTGGTGGGTGCCGCCGGCGGAGCGCATTGCTCGCGACCGCGTCGGCTCGCCGCGATAACCGGGTGACCGGCTACCTCCTTCGTCGGATCGCACAAGCAGTAGTAGTAGTCGTCCTCGTCGCGACGATTGCCTTCTTTCTCATCCACCTAGCACCGGGCGATCCATTCGCGGCGGCGGTTGAGAATCCGAACGTCAGCGAAGGCGTGCGCGCCCATTGGCGCGATGCGTATGGGCTGGACCGGCCGCTCCCTGAACAGTTCGTCAGATACATCGCCAGCGTCACCAAAGGCGACCTGGGCTGGTCGTTCTCTCTCCAGCGGCCCGTGCTCGACGTGCTTGCCGACGCACTGCCCCACACGCTGCTGCTGATGAGCATTGCGCTCACGGCCAGTTTTGCGCTCGGAATTTTCCTTGCCATCACACAGGTGATGAAACGGGGGTCGGCAACCGACAGGATCATCAGCGGGGTGTCGCTGCTGTTTTTTTCGACACCGGAATTCTGGCTGGCGCTGATGGTGATCGTGTTGCTGGCCTATCGTTTTCCTGTTTTCCCCATTGGCGGAATGGTGGATCCCGTCACTCACAGCAGTCTCGGTCCCGTTTTCCGCATCGTCGATGTCGCGCGTCACACGGTGCTCCCCGCGCTGACCCTGACGCTCCTTTTCTCGGCGGTGGTTGCGCGCTATCAGCGTGCCTCACTGCTCGACGTTTTGCCGTCCGAGTACATCACCACCGCGCGCGCGAAGGGAGTTCCGGAGCGCGTCATCGTTCGCCGGCATGCACTCCGCAACGCCCTCCTGCCGGTGATCACTCTTTTCGGCCTGGCATTCCCGGCTCTGCTCACCGGGGCGGTGTACGTCGAGAAAGTCTTTTCGTGGCCCGGCATGGGGCTTGTCATTGTGAACTCGATCGACACCCGTGACTACCCGCTGCTGATGGCGGCAGTGATCATCGGAAGCATTCTCGTCACGGCAGGCAGTCTCGTTGCGGATCTGCTGTATCGGGCGTTCGATCCCAGGCTACGTCATGAAGGCTGACATTACGCCGGCTGTCGGGAAACTCAGAGTCTTCCGGCGGCTCATGTCACGGCGCTCGGCTGTCGCGGCGATGCTTGTTTTGGCGCTGGTCGTCATTCCGTGCGCTGCCGCGCCACTGTTCGCACGGTACGATCCGTCAGCTCAGCCCGACATTATCGCGCTCCGCAGCCAGCCGCCTTCGTTCGCGCATCCGTTCGGTACCGATCCCTTCAGCCGCGATGTGCTGAGCCGCGTGCTCTACGGCGGACGCGTCTCTCTCGCCGTCGCTTTGATAGCTACGCTGGTGAGCATCACGTTCGGGACAGCATACGGCGCGGTCGCCGGATTCGCCGGCGGTGCGGTTGAATCGGAGATGATGCGCCTGCTCGACGCGCTGTTGTCGATTCCGCGGTTGCTGCTCCTGATCGCGGTTTTCGCCGCCTGGCGCCAACTCCCTCTGCCGGCGTTCGTGCTCATAGTCGGCTTCACCGGCTGGTATGGGCTGAGTCGTGTGGTGAGGGGTCAGGTTCTTGCGCTGAAGGGACAGGATTTTGTTGCGTCAGCGCGCGCGCTCGGCGCAGGGCGCGCACGCATCCTGATGAACCACATCCTTCCGAATGTGTTGACACCTGTAATCGTTGCGGCGGCGCTGGGGGTGGGGCACGTTATCCTTCTCGAGGCGGGGCTTTCGTATCTTGGGGTCGGCGTGCAGCAACCGCAGCCGAGCTGGGGAAACATCATTCAGGACGGGTCGGACCAGATCGCCCGTCTCTGGTGGATCTCCTTCTTCCCCGGAGTTGCGATCGTCGTGACGGTGATGGCCTTCAACATTCTCGGGGACGAGTTGCGCGAAGCGCTCGAGCCACGACAGACCGGAGCCGGATGACAGAACCGCTACTCTCCGTCGAAAATCTCCGCACCTGGTTTCACACCGGCGATGCCGTCGCGAAGGCAGTGGACGGCGTCTCGTTCAGTATCGGCTCCGGCGAGACGCTGGGCATCGTCGGTGAATCCGGCTGTGGGAAATCGGTCACTGCGCTTTCCATCCTCCGTCTCGTGCAGCAACCGGGAAGGATCGAGAGCGGCAGCCGGATCATGTTCGAGGGGAAGGATCTTGTGACTCTCGACGATGCTGCGATGCGCGACATCCGGGGCAACAGGATCTCGATGATCTTCCAGGAGCCGATGTCGGCGCTTAATCCCGTGTTCACCGTCGGCGATCAGGTGGCGGAGGTCGCGCGCATTCACGGCCATGGGTCGCGACGCGATGCATGGAACAGGGCGGTCGAGATGCTTTCGCTGACGGGGATTCCCGCGCCCGAGGAGCGCGCGAAGGAGTACCCCCATCAACTCTCCGGTGGAATGCGGCAACGCGTGTTGATCGCCATGGCGCTGATAATGAATCCCGCCCTCGTGATCGCCGATGAGCCGACGACAGCACTCGACGTCACGATCCAGGCGCAGATACTCGAGCTGCTGGTGGATCTTCAGAAGCGCTTTGGGACTTCCATTCTGATGATCACGCACGACCTGGGCGTCATCGCCGAGACCGCGTCGCGGGTAGTGGTGATGTACTGTGGCGAGGTTGTCGAAGAGGCCGAGGTCGACACGCTGTTCGCCGCCGCCCACCATCCGTACACCGAGGGGCTGATGCATGCGATGCCGCAGCTCAGCGAGCCGCGGGCACGGTTGAACGTGATTCCCGGCTCGGTCCCGGCCCCGACGGATTGGCCTTCAGGCTGCCGCTTCCGCGATCGCTGCCCCTACTCGTGGGAGCGGTGCGAGCGCGAGCATCCGCCGCTCTACGAGATCTCGCCAACACACACGTCGCGCTGTCACCTCGCCGTCGAGCCGGAGCACCGGGCAAACCCCCACCCGCCGCTCGTCGAACAGCTCGGAGTCTCGGTCTGATGTCCGAACCCAGCTGGATGATGGAGACAAGCGACCGCATACAGGCGGTCGAGCGAATGCAGGAGGCCGAGCGCGGTGGCCCCCTCCTCTCAATTCGAAACCTGAGTAAGAGTTTTCCGATCAGGAGAGGACTGCTCGGACGCACTGCTGGAGAGGTGCGCGCAGTGAACGATGTCTCCTTCGATATCGCCCGCGGCGAAACTCTGAGTCTCGTCGGAGAGTCAGGCTGCGGGAAGACGACGACTGGTCGCTCGATCCTTCGCCTCATCGAGCCGACGGCCGGAAGAATCGACTTCGACGGACGAGACGTGCGCAGACTCGGCGCAACAGGACTGCGCGAGATCCGTCGCGAGATGCAGATAATCTTCCAGGACCCGGTGTCATCGCTCAACCCGCGGATGACAATCGGCGCCGCCATTCGCGAGGGAATCACGATTCATCGGCTGGCTGAAGGATCCGCCGCCGACGCGAAGGTCCAGCAACTCCTGGAAGAAGTCGGACTCCGGGGGGAGTACGCCACGCGCTATCCGCACGAGTTCTCAGGGGGACAACGGCAGCGCATCGGCATCGCCCGGGCTCTCGCCGTCGAGCCCCGCTTCATCGTTTGCGACGAGCCAGTTTCGGCGCTCGACGTCTCGGTCCAGGCTCAGGTCATCAACCTGCTGCGCGATCTCCAGCGGGAGCGCCAGCTGACATATCTCTTCATCGCACACGATCTCTCCGTCGTGAAGCACATGTCGGATCGTGTCGCCGTCATGTACCTCGGCAAGATCGTCGAGCTGGCGCCGGCGGAAGATCTTTATCGCGAGCCGATGATGCCGTACACGCAGGCACTTCTTTCGGCGGTGCCGGTCGCGAACCCGAGGATCGAAAAAACCAGGATTCTGCTGGAGGGAGACGTTCCGTCGCCCGCGTCGCCGCCATCGGGGTGCGTGTTTCATCCCCGGTGCCATCATCCGGCAAAGGATGCGGCGTGCGCGCACATCGTGCCGCCTCTGGAAGAGAAGGCCCCGGGCCATTTTGCGGCCTGCATCAAACAGCTTCCTACGGGCGTATCATGGGAAACACAGCAGGAAGCGGGTGGCGTCAATCCTCCCGTGAGATACCTTCCCGTCGTCAAGCAACTCGCGCGAGTTGACAAATCAGCACCTCCAATCGGCAGGCATTCATGACCGACAAATCGGTGTTCGAGCAGCCCCAGGCCGGAAGCGTCACGACCGACACGCCGCCCTCCGGTTTCGAGGAGTGGACCGGAGACCGCGGTTTCTTCGGCCATCCGCGCGGTCTCTCGACGCTGTTCTTCACGGAAATGTGGGAGCGCTTCTCGTATTACGGGCTGCGCCCCCTTCTCGTGCTGTTCATGTCCGCCACCGTCATGAACGGCGGATATGGGTTCGACCGCACGGAGGCTTCGGCGATCGTCGGCATTTATGGGGCGTTCGTCTACCTGATGTCGCTGCCCGGAGGATGGGTCGCGGACCGGCTGCTGGGACTCCGCCGGGCGATCTTCATCGGCGCCTGCCTAATCTCGTCGGGTCACATCTGCATCGGCCTCTCCGGCCTTCTCGGGCAGGATAGCGGAAAGATCCCGTTCTTTCTCGGTCTCATTCTGATCGTGATCGGTACGGGACTTCTCAAGCCGAACATTTCTGCAATCGTCGGCGATCTCTATCCGGAAGGGGGCGCTCGTCGCGACGCCGGCTTCTCGCTCTTCTACATGGGAATCAATGTGGGCGCGCTCCTTGGACAACTGGTGACCGGGTATCTGGGAGAGCAGGTGGATTGGCATGTCGGCATGGGCGCTGCAGGCATTGCGATGCTGATCGGTTTGACGATATACGGGCTCCGGGCGGGCAAAACGCTGGGATCCATCGGAATGACTCCAACCCGCGAGACCGATCCGCGGGCGCAGGCACGACAGGAGCGATCGGTCAAAACATTCGTGGTGAGTTTCCTGGCGGCAGTGATCATTCTCTTCGTGTTGGCAGCCACCGGCGCGATGGAGCTGAACCCCGCAGGAATCGCGAAGTACATGACGTATGCGATGGTGACAATGGCCGCCGGCTTCTTTGCATTCGTGTTCCTGCTCGGGAAACTGTCCGCCGCCGAAAAGAAACGCGTCGCGGTGATTGTTGTGCTGTTCGCTTTCGCCGCAATCTTCTGGTCAGCCTTCGAGCAGGCTCCCACGTCGCTGAATCTCTTCGCTCGTGATTTCACCAGCCGCACGATAGGCGGGTTCCTCATTCCGGCAACGTGGTTCCAGTCCGTCAACCCGCTGATGATAATCCTCTTCGCCCCAGTATTCGCGGCTCTCTGGGTTGGATTGGCTAAGCGCGGTGGGGACTTTTCCAGTCCCGCAAAATTCTCACTCGGGCTCTTTCTTTCCGGTCTCGGCTTCCTGATCATGATCATTGCCGCCAATGCGGTCGTCGCGAGCGGCGGGACCCTTCTCGTATCGCCGTTGTGGCTGGTGGGCAGCTATTTCTTCCAGTCGATCGGCGAGCTTTGTCTGAGCCCTGTGGGTCTCTCGTCGATGACCAAGCTGGCGCCCCGCAAATACGTGGGCCAGATGATGGGAATCTGGTTCCTCGCGTCGGCCCTCGGGAACTTGATCGCAGGACGCGTTGGCGGTCACGTGGATCCGGAAAAACTCGAGCAGATGCCGCAGTTGTTTACTACGACGACGCTTTCACTGATGGTCGCCGCCGGAGTGATCGCGCTTCTCATCGTTCCGATCCGACGGATGATGCGCGATGACGCCGTTCCAGCGGTCGCTCGCGCAGCCTGACGATACAGCTACGGCCAGTTGAAGATGCTCGTCGGAATCGCGCGCTCGCGGTTGCGTCCGACGTCGGTCGGCTCCTTCCAGAACACCCGCGTGAAGTTCACACTCATGAGGTGGAGCTCCCATCGCTTCGCCCCATAGTCGGGATGCAGAGGGAACGCGAGGTCCAGTCGCCACAGCCGCTGCGACCCCGGCGGAACTGATGCCAGCAGGCTGATTCCGGTCGAGACTTTTACCCCCGTGTTCGAGCCGAACGGAGCGTCGCCCGCCCAGAGCTGACCAGTGTTCACGAACGGCGCCACGCCGAGTGACATGAACTGTTTCAACTGTCCGACAACTACGCGATCCTCGAGCCGCATCACGAGCCGTCGTCCTCCCGCCAGCCATGAATGCCTGTAGCCCAGCGGGCCACCGCCACGCTCGGCGAGTGCAAGCTGGAAAGGAGTGCGCATCCGCCAACCGCCGCTCCACTCCGCGCTGCCGAGGATGGTCTGGCGGCGTTGCGGCTTGACATAGACCGCCGCTCTTCCGCTTGCGAGGAGTCCGTCCCAGTCGTCGCTACGGTCGGGCTTCCGCCCTTCGGCGAGAACCTCGATCGCACCGAACGCTCGCGGCGTCCCGAATCCCGTGTACGCGTCGGTGGAAACGATCATGTCGTGCTCGCCGCCGTCGAACGCGTTGAGGCCCTTGCCGAACAGCGACGCGATCTCCACGCCCTTCCTCATGTCCTGGAGTCCGTCCAGCGATTCGAATCCCGAGACCTGTATAAAGCTCACGTCGCGCACTCCGATCAACGCGTTGATCCGCGTGGCGCGATGCGAGTCATACCGTCCGGATAGCGCGTCATTGGGCGCCGGACTGAGTCGCTTGTCCGGATCCATTAACAGCGGCGTCGCCCCCGGAACATCACGCTCGCTCGACAACGACGCACCGATCAGCGCGATTCTTCCCGGACGGCCTATTCTCACAACACCCCCAACGTCTCCATACGAGCGCTCGAAAGGCAGAAGCAACGACGTGCCGTCGATGCGGCGAAAGCGTCTGTATCCGTCGCGCGAACCGAGCGTCGTCCGCCACGATACATTCTGCAGATCGGTGAGGAAGGGATGACTCGCCTCCGCGCCCCAGTCCCGGCCCCGTTCGCGCCGGGCGACATCGAGGTGAAGCTGGTATGGTTTGCCGAACAGCTGATAGTCGGCGACGCGCAGAGCGAGGGCGTCGTGAAAATCCGCGCTGTATCGCCAATCCCCGACGACGCTGATCGCTCCGCCCATCAGGTTTGACTCCCCCAACCTGAAGCCTCGCAAATAGGGCGGCTTTCCCGATCCGCCGCCTCCGAGAACAAGCGACACCTCGTCCACCGTTCGCACCGAGATCGATACCGTGCCGTTCTCACCTGCAAACGACTGCACCGAAGCATCGGCAAGGTAGGGTTGAGCGCGAAGTATGCGCTCGGACTCAGAGCGCCTCAGCTCGGTACAGGGCTCTCCCGGCTTGAGAGCCAGAAAACGCCGGATGATCTCGGGATTGGTGGTGGCGTGGAGCTGCGTTACCTGCCTTGCGAGTCGCTGCTGGACTTTCGAGCCGGTTATCTCGAATGGCGGTCGCGTGTGAACCTCGATACGGCTTATGATCTGGCCCTTGCAGGCAACCGGTGCCCCTTCCAGACTTTGAGCTGTAAGCGCAAGCGGACGCGCGAGCGCCAGCGGCAGGACGAGCAAACCGACCAGAGATCTCAACGTGTCATCCACGCTCACGCACAGAAAATCCGACTCGCAGCCCGATGATGCCGCGAAGAGAATAGCCCACACTGTTGCTGTTACGGCAACGGCCGACACGCGGCTGGGTGGAGCTCATCGCATTCGGCTCAACACTGCCTATGTCACCGCTCTGGAAATAGCAGGGCTCGTACCAATCATCGTTCCGCCTCTTGCCGGCGCCGACGCCGCGCGCAGCATCATGGCCGTCGTCGACGGTCTCGTCCTCACCGGCGGTGAAGATGTCGATCCGGCACTTTACGGACAGCCGCGGCACGAGTGCCTGGGCACAGTGAACCGCCTCCGCGACGACACTGAAATAGCTCTTGTGCACGCCGCGCGCGAGGCCGGAAAGCCGGTTCTCGCAATTTGCCGCGGTCCACAACTGTTGAATGTCGCGCTTGGCGGAACGCTGATCCAGGACATCCCGTCGTCCTTTCCGAACGCGCTGCCGCACGACTCGGAAGACGGCCGCAATGCGCGGACGCACGAGATCTC
>JAHFCS010000519.1 GCA_023249395.1 Gemmatimonadota bacterium | reverse complement strand
GGGCGATTCTCCGCTGTGACCGGCCCCGCGCTCTGGGGCCTGACGACGTACATCTTCGTCCAGCGGCTCGGACTGCCAGAGGTCAAAGGCGAGGCGATCGCGATCATCCTGCTCCTCGCGATGGTTTGCATCAGCCTATGGATCCTTCGGAAGGTGACGGACGAGCGACGCGACTGGGAGGCACTCCGGATGGAGCGCTCAGATGTCTAACACCAAGCCAGCCGCTGGCTCCTCCCGCAGATTCGCGCGCGCGCTTGCGCGGATCTGGTTTCACTCGCTCCAGCGCCAGGGAAAGGAGCCGACCGAAGGCGCGACTTTGTACGTGCTCAACCACCCGAACGGCCTTGTGGATGCGCTCGTGCCAGCGGCGCTGCTCGACCGGCCGCCGCGGTTCCTTGCGAAGGCCACGCTTTGGAAGGTCGTGATCCTGAAGCCGCTGTTTACCGCATTCGCTCCCATCCCGGTGCACCGGCGTCAGGACGGTGAGGTTGGGCCCGCCGCGACCGCGCGCACGTTCGCCGCGGTGCACGAGGCATTTGTTCACGGTGAATCGGTCGCGATTTTCCCCGAGGGCACCAGTCACTACTCACGCGATCTCGCGCCGATTAAAACCGGCGCTGCACGGATTGTGTTGTCGTCGCCCGTGCCGGTGAAGCTCGTGCCGGCCGGACTCGTGTACGGCGAGCGCGAGACGTTCCGGCACAGCGTACTGCTGCGGCTAGGAGAGGAGATCGAGTACGCCGATCTCGCGGGGCACGGTGCAGAGCCGGCCGCCGTGAACGCATTGACGGAGCGTATCCGTTGTTCGCTCGAGCCGTTGACCTTGCACGGGCCCGATGATGAGGTGCACCGGTTGGCTGAAAAGCTCGCGTGGCTGCTCGCCGAAGGCCCCACACGCCGGGTGCAGCTCGAGGCGGTGCGGGCCCGGGTGCGCCTGCTCGAAGAAAGACTATCCGCGCTCGATCCGGACTCGCGCGCGGATATTGAACGACGTGTCGCGAGCGCGACGCGCACCCTCAGAGAGGCGGGCATCCGCGCGGATCAAGTCGGGAATGTCTACGAGCGCGGCCTCGTTGCGCGCTGGGTGCCTGGCTTCCTCGTGCGCGTCGCGCTCACGCCCTTCATCCTGTCGATCGGCGCACTGTTCTGGCCCGCGTACCGCCTCACCGGCGCAATCGTGGACCGCCTCGCGCTCGAGCGCGACGTCCAGGCGACGTACAAGCTGCTGCTCGGCCTCGTTCTGCTGCCGGCCTGGCTTGTCCTGTTGGCCTCTCTGGCCGGGTGGCGTTTCGGCATGCTTGGCGTGCTCGCAGTGCTCGTCGCGGCCGCAGTCGCCTTCCTCGCACTGCCGCTCGCTGAACGCGTCAGTGAGGACGTGCAGGCGATCCGCGCGTTCCTGCGCCGCAACGACCCGCGCACCAAAGAGCTGCTCGCCGAACGCCTGCGATTGCTTGATGCGTTTCCCGAGCTACGTATCTGGGTCGAGTAAAGCTGTCCCTTCGCCGGCGTCGAAGTTGAGCGCGAGCTTCGAATGAGATTGGTGACGATCGTCGTGACCGCGTCCTTGTTGTCGCTCGTGCCACGGCCATACCACCACCCATCCCGTTCAGTCAGCACGAACGGATCGGTGGACCAGTCCTCTCGCAGGGCGGGCACGACGTCGAGGTGTGCCATCAGCATGATCGGCTTGCCCTTGGCCTTGCCGCGCAGACGCGCGACTACGTCGCCGATGCTGTCGGATGGTCCCGTGACGTACGCGTCGGCCTCGCCGAATCCGGCGGCGCGGAGACGGCTTACGACCGCCTTTGCGGCGGTGACCGTCTCGCGTGAGCCGGATACGGACTTGATCCCAATCAGCTCGGTCATGATGGATCGCGCGAGCGCCGAGTCCGCTGGCGACGTCCGCGTCTGCGTGGAGGCCGGCGCTGCGGTTATCAGGGTCAGGAGGATAAGAGTGACAATCATTCGGCGAAGCATTCGGCGGTCCGGGTCCGTTGTGAATCGGTCGCTCGTGAGACTCAAGAATTACAGCGGAGAAGTTGCATCCGCGGGCGAGCGGCGGGCGACCTACGCGCGCACACCAGCGCCGGAAACGGCTCCGGGCTCGCAACCTGCGCTACGACCGGTAGAATTCTACTGACCCTCATTCCTGGAGCCCTGAGATGTCAGCCGAGAGTACGCGGAGAGTGTTGCAGCGCTACGTCGATTCCAAGCACACCGACATGAGCGTCCTGGCCGATGACGTAGTGTTCACCAACATGGCCACCGGAGACGAGTCGCGGGGCCCGGAAGGTGTGAAGCAAATGCTCAATTACATCTACCACACCGCGTTCGACGCTGACGCGGAAAACACCAGCCTTATCTGTGACGACGGAAAGGCGGTGCTCGAAGGAATGTTCACCGGCAAGCACATTGGCGAATTCGCCGGGATTCCGGCCACCGGGCGCAGCGTGCGGGTACCGCTTGCGGTGATATACGATCTCGAGAACGACAAGATCAAGCGAGCGCGGGTGTACATGGAGATGCCGGTGATGTTCGCTCAGCTCGGAGCGAGCCCGCCACAAAC
>JAHFCS010000052.1 GCA_023249395.1 Gemmatimonadota bacterium | reverse complement strand
CTTCGATCGCGCCAAGCGCGATCGATGGATAATTCGGGATGTCGCTTTGAATGCCGTTCCTGTGCGCTGTCTCAATGATTCGAGGAAGTCCAACGAGCTGGCTCACGCGAACCGTCGCCGAATTGGCCGAGCGCATCAATGCTCGACGGAAGGTGATGAGGCCGGCGTAGTCATCGTTGTAATTCGACGGCGCCCACACCGTTCTCCCCTGCACGACTTCGACCGGATCATCCCGAATGTCGGATGCGGGCGTGTATCCGGCTGAGAGCGCCGCAGCGTAAACGAAAGGCTTGAACGCCGAGCCTGGCTGCCGGTGAGCGAGCAGCGCGCGATTGAAGTTTCCGCGCTCGTACCGTCTGCCTCCGACGAGCGCCCGCACATCACCAGTTCGCGGATCGATCGCCACCATCGCACCCTGTATCGCATGCGTCTGGCCGTTCCACCGTCCGCTCGATTCGCGCTGGATTGCCGTGGCATGGCGGCGGACGGATCGGTTGGCAGCCAGCTGAGCGCGCTGATCGAGTGTCGTGTAGACAGTGACGTCAGCGACATCCTCGTCGCCCTGCTTGAGAACCGAATCGGTGATCGCGCGCACTGCGTCGAGCGCGTACGAATCATCGGTGTTGTCGAGATGCCATTCCTCGCGGGCAATGCGAAGCGGCGTCGCCGCCAGCCCGGTAAACCGTTCGGGAGAGATGTACCCCTCGCGCACCATCAGCGAGAGAACGAGGTTGCGTCGTGCCAGCGCACGGGCTGGATTGCGGCGCGGCGTGTAAGCGGACGGAGCTTTTGGCAGCGCAGCGAGCATGGCCCCCTCGGTTACCGTGAGCCGGCTCACGCTTCTTCCGAACAGGTCGCGACTCGCCGCCTCGATTCCGTAAACGCCGTTGCCCATGTAGATGGCGTTCAGGTAAAGCTGAAGGACCTGGTCCTTGCTGAGCGACTTTTCCATCAGCCTCGCCACACGAAGCTCGATGAGCTTCTTGGGAAGCGAGCGATTCTTGTACTGGTTCACGACGAAGCTGTTGCGTGCGGCCTGCATCGTGATCGTGCTGAATCCCTCGCGCACACCGAACGATTTGACGTTGCGAAAGGATGCCCGTACGAATCCGCGCCAGTCCACTCCACCGTGCTTGTAGAAACGGCGATCTTCCGCGGCGACGAAAGCCTGGCGGACGTACACCGGGACCTGCGAGATGGGTACATTCAATCGGCGGACGATCGCCAGCCGACCCATCAACCGGCCGCTGCGGTCGAAGATTCGTCCGCCCTCATCAGGATGGTAGGCCTGGATCTCGCGTGGACTCGGGCAGCTCTCGAATCCGCAGGTACCCAGCCAGACGTCGAGGGCGAGGACGCCGACGATCGCCAGCGCCAGGGACCCTTTCAGAATCAATTCACGCCGGTTTTTATCAATCTTCCACATGCATCGTCATTCAGTGTTTGCCAGCATCGCCCTTGGGCTGCTCGGGTGTGTCTTTCTGTCCGCGTGCTCTGGCAAGAGCGATGGAGCTCCGGCCCGCGATACCGCCGCTCGGGCGGCTGTGCCCGGGACGTCCCTTTCTGATACACCAGCGACTACCAGCAATTCCAGCCTTCCTGCGTCCGGCTCCCCCAAACCGCCGGTTCCGGACGAGGCAGCACGAACTCCGAACGAGCTCGGGCGCATCCCCGTCGCCGAATATCACCTGATCAGCGACCACGACGCCCTTTACGAGCGCGAGCGGGGCCATTTCCGTCGCGACCTCGAAGACATATACGCGCGCGGCTACCGGCCAGTGACGATTTCGCAGATTCTGGACCGAAAGATCGACCTCCCCCGTGGATTGTCTCCAATCGTGTTCGTTTTCGACGATGCTTCACCGAGCCAGTTCAGCTATATCGAACGCAACGGAAAGCTGGAAATCGATCCTCAGAGCGGACTCGGAATCTGGCTCGATTTCAGGAAGAAGCATCCCGATTGGTCGAGCTCCGCAGTTTTCTGCATGCTGCCGGGGGCGGCTGCCGGTCGTTCATTCTTCGGCGACAAGGGAATCGAAGGACAGAAGACCGAGTGGCGCTTTCCGAAGGTCCGTTTCCTCCACGACCAGGGATTCGAGCTTTGCAACCACACACTATGGCACGCTAACCTTGCCAAATATTCCGACGCTGTCGTCCAGGAACAGATAGCCCGCGGGCAGCTCGCTATCGACTCGGCAGTTCCCGGTTACAAGGTGAGGACGTTCGCGCTGCCCCTTGGCGTCTGGCCAAAGAACAGATCGTTGGCAAAGCAGGGATCGTGGACGGATCCGAAGACCCACAATGTCGTTCGCTACAACAACGAGGCGATCCTCGAGGTCGCCGGGGGACCGACGCGGAGCCCGTACGATCCGCAGTTCAATCCCCTCAGCATCAATCGGATTCAGGCGGTCGGCAACGATCCCGTCCGCACGCTGGACAAGCTCGAAAAGAATGGGAATCGATACATTTCCGACGGCAATCCGGCGACCGTGGCAAAGCCGGTGGCGCCACCGAAGTAGCGATCCGTGACGCGACATCCGCACCGCTCGGAGGTCAGAATTTCCACCCTCTGAGATTGCGGATGGCAGTGTCGAGCGCTTCACGTTGCTGCGGCTGTTGCGCCGTCGTGAGAAGCTGCTCGTACGTTGCGATAGCCAGGTCGAGTGCGTCGTAATCGTGTTCGGCGCCGGCGAGTGCGGCTGCATTATCGGCTACATTTGCCCGCGCCAGGTCATCCGTCGGGAACCGCGCTGACACCTGCTGCCAGCGCGCGACCCGCTGCCTTGGATCGGGCTCCGACAGAGCCCACAGATGCCAGCCCGCCCGGTTTTCGGGGTCGGCCGCGATCGCCCGGGAGGCGAGATCGGCCACTACCTCGGGGCCGTGGCCCGACAGCCAGTACGCGTTAGCCAACGCCACCAATGCGTGCGCGTTGTCCGGCTTTTCGGACACTGCGCGCTCGAGATCTTCCATCGAATGAGAGCTATCGTTCATAGGATTGCTGGACAATTCATGGGCTCAGGTGTACCATTCTTGCACGAGCGCAGCCCTGAGCGGCGCGCCTGCGAGAAGAATGAGGTTGCGGCCCGCCGCGTGAGTACAGCCCGCGCCAGCCGCGACAACCAGTCGCGCTACTTGTTTCCCTGCCACACCACAACTTAATGAACGAACGCCGACGTCCTTTTCGTCGCGGCCGAGGGCCACGCCCGTCCGGCCCTCGCGCCAATGAACCGTACGGCGATGCTGATCCGTACAGAGAACCCATGGAACCACCCGTGCCGGGTACAGACAATTTCGATATCCCCGCGCCTCGCAATGATGCGAGTGCCGGCGACTCCGACGACTCCTCTAGCTTCACCGGCTCAGTAGACGCCGGTCCGCCTCCGCCAGCGGACGCACCCGAGACGACGCCGTCGCCTCAGTACGGGAACCAGCAGAACCAGCAGAACCAGAACCAGCGGCAGCAGCCATACGGTGGCGGACAGGGAGGGCGTCCTCAAAACGACCGCGACACGCGAAACAACGGACGGCGCAACCAGCGGAACCCGCGGGGACGCGGACGTAACAACCGCCCGCAGCAGCAGCGCGACCAGGCGCCCCGACAGCCAATGGCGCCGATCGTACCCGATAGCGAGACCACCGGCTGGTACGACCCGCAGCGTGAAGGAGGCTTCATCCGCCGCGCCGCGAACAGCTACCTCACGGATCCCGGCGACGCTTACGTGCAGCCGAATCTCGCGCGGCAGCACGGACTGCGTCGTGGCGATGCAGTCCTCGCGACGACCGGTCGCGATCATCGCGGCCGCGTCGTCGTTGCGGAGATCGTGCAGATCAACGGCGAGGATCCGAATCTCGCGTTGCGCCGTCCCGATTTTGGATCGCTCATCGCATCATATCCGGAGCGCAAGCTCACCCTCGAAACGGGTCGCCCCGCGAAGGGCGGACCGGAGCTCACTCGCCGGGCGATCGATCTGATCGCACCTATCGGTTACGGCCAGCGAGCGCTCATCGTCGCTCCGGCCCGCGCCGGAAAAACGATGCTTCTCCAGGCGATCGTCGAAGGCGTCGCGATCAATCACCCGCAGGCGGCGCTTCTCGTTCTTCTCGTTGATGAGCGTCCGGAAGAAGTGAGCGAGATGATCACGTGGGGCTACGGCGAAGTGGTTGCTTCGAGCTTCGACATGCCCGCCGTGCGCCACACCGACGTTACCGAGATGGTTCTCGAGCGGGCTCGCCGTCTGGTCGAGCTCGGCAGGGACGTCGTCATCGTCCTCGACTCGATCACTCGAATGGCCCGCGCTTACAACACAGTCGAGCGTGGCACCGGGCGCACCTTGAGCGGCGGACTCGATGCCACCGCGATGGCCAGGCCGAAAGCATTCTTCGGCTCGGCGAGGTCGGTAGCCCCCGAGCACGGGGGCGGCTCGCTGACGATCATCGCCACCGCGCTCGTCGAGACCGGATCGCGTATGGACGACGTGATTTTCGAGGAGTTCAAGGGCACCGGCAACTGCGAGATCAAGCTCGACCGGTCCCTCGCTGAAAAACGGATCTTTCCGGCGATCGACGTCTCGACCAGCGGAACCCGGCGTGAGGATAAGCTCTTCGCTCCGCACCAGCTCGAGCACGTTTACACCCTTCGCCGCGGGCTGCAGCAGATGCCCTCGTCGTCGGCGATGGAATGGCTCATCAAACGGATAGCCGCCACCCCCAACAACGACACCCTTCTGGAGGGCCTCTAGCCAACCGGCCCGCGCCTTGCTCTTTTGGGCGTCACTATGCGGTCCCGATTTCGGCGGCTGTTGGGGGTGTCTGCGCTTCTCGTGGCCTTCCCCGCATTCCTCGGGTCACAGCCACCCGCGAACAAGAAAGCTGCCCCCGTCAATCCGGAGGTCGTTGACCTCGATCTGAACGGGGTCAAAGCCGTCAAGCCGAAAGAGCTTAAGGCGAGCATCGCGACCGACGAGTCGCATTGCATCAACATGGTGCTCAAGCCCATCTGCGCGATCAGCAAGGCCAAGTACTTCTACACGAAGAAGTATCTCAATCACGACGAGCTGAAACGCGATGTTCTCCGCGTCCGAGTGTTTTACTGGAAGCGCGGATTTCGCCAGACGCTGGTCGACACGGTCGTGGCCGACAGAGGGAACAACAAGGTCGGTGTTACCTTCAACATCGTCGAGGGGTCACCGACACTCGTCTCCGCGCTCGATGTAGTTCAAACCCAACAGGTCCTGAGTGAGACGGAGGTCAGGAAGCGCCTGCGACTCTCGCAGGGCACACCGCTCAATCTCCTCCGACTCGACTCGAGCGTTGTCTTTCTCCAGCAGAGCCTCTGGGACAAGGGCTACGCCGACGCGGTGGTGGATACGACGATAGTGCTCGATTCGCTCGCCAACAGCGCCGCGATAAACGTGACGCTCGACCCGCGGTGGAAAGCGACGATCGGGGAGATAGTCATCGAGGGCGAGGACAAGATCAGCGAGCGAACGATCCGGAAATCTCTGACCATGCAGACAGGTCAGCTCTTCCGCCGTGCGGAGCTTCTCAGGAGCCAGCGCGCACTGTACGAGTCGAACCTGTTCCGTCGCGCCGCGATCGAGGTACCGAAGCAGGGGGACTCGAGCAAGATCATCGTCGTGACGGTACAGGAGGCCCCGCTCCGCGAAGCCCGGTTGAGCGCAGGCTTCAACACGATCGACTTCTTTCAGGTCGAGGGTCGCTACACCCACTACAATTTCCTCGGCTCCGCGCGACGCCTCGAGTTCCAGGCAGCGATCGGAAATCTCCTCGCCAGCTCGATGAATGGCCGATTCATTTTCCGTGATATGACGGACAATGTCGGCAGCGAGCGCTCCCGCTATTTCGCGCCGACCTATAACGCGAGCATCAATCTCCGTCAGCCATGGTTCGGGTCGCCCGGTAACGAGCTGGCATTCGGCATCTTCGCTCACAGGCGGAGTGCACCGGGTATCTACGTGGATCGCGGCTACGGAACGACCGCGACATTCACGCGGCTGGTAACGGAGCGCGCTCCCGCCAGCGCGAGCTACACCTTCGAGATCACGCACGTCGACGCAGGAGACGTCTATTTCTGCGTCAACTACGGCGTCTGCGACGGGCCGACTCTCGCAGCGTTGCGGACGCGGCAGCGGATGTCACCCTTCACGCTGACGTCCTCCATCGATCGCACCAACGATCCTTTCTCGCCGACCCATGGCTTCCGGGCGACCGTTGACGCCGAGCATGCTTCGGCGATCACGGCGTCGGATTTCCGCTACAACCGCGCGTCTGCAGACGGTGCGGCGTTCCGTCCCTTCAGGAAGAGAGCCGTTCTCGGCGCACATCTTCGACTCGGTTGGGTCAATCCGCTCGCCGGCACAGGTACAGCGATCGGTATCGGTACGGGGGACGATGTGCTCCATCCGCGCAAGCGGTTCTATGCCGGCGGATCCAGGTCGGTACGCGGGTACGGCGAAAATCAGCTCGGGCCGCGCATTCTCACTCTGCCGATTACCAAGCTGCGACTCAAGGACGGCGGCGGTTGTGCCGACCCGACGCCGGTTACCGCCTGCGACCCTAACGCAGACTACCTCAAGGATCGCGACTTCGAGCCGCGTCCACTCGGTGGCAACATCATCGCCGAAGGAAGTGTCGAGCTGCGTTTCCCGCTCTTTCTCGAGAAGCTGGTGGGCGCCGCATTCGTGGACGCGGGTTATGTAACGCAGCGGATCAACCCAGCGCTTCCCAAGAGCAAGGCCGCGGTGACACCTGGCTTCGGGGTGAGATACGTGTCGCCGGTTGGACCTATTCGCGTGGACTTCGGCTTTAATCCCGGACTTTCGGAGACGCTTCCCGTGGTTACGGAGAGTGTCGTAAATGGTGAGACTCTCCTCGTCACGCTCGATCAGCGGCGGGTTTATCACCCGGTAAGGACCGGGTTCAACGGTGTTCTCGATCGAGTGGTTCTGCACCTTTCGATCGGCGAAGCATTCTGATGCGGAAGCATCTCGTCCGCTCACTCATCGTCATTGCGGCGGTCCTGCTCCTTGCAGTGCTTGCGATCTTTACCATCACGCAGACGGACTGGGGGCGCGGCCAGGTGCGCCACCGCATCCTCGCCATGCTCCAGGACAATGCTCACGGAATCGTGCGCATGGGGCCGGTCACCGGAAATCTCCTCTATGGATTCACTGTCCACGACCTGGTAATAACCGACAGCACCGGCGCGCCATTCATCAAGATCGACGAGCTCACCTCCGGATGGGGCCTGAACACGCTGCGGAAGCAGCGCATCGATCTCTACAACGTGAAGCTTGTCCGGCCGGTAATTGTCCTCGACAGGCAGCCCGGCGGGAAATGGAATTACGATCGGATTTTCCCTCGCGACACGATGGCACCACGCGGACGTACGACCGGGTGGGGGACATGGATCCGTTTCACCGACCTGACGATCGTGGACGGCGACCTGACCCTTCGCTCGCCGTGGTCGGTGAACTCCAAGCTTGCCGGTGCCGCGGCCGCGGCTGCTTTCAAGCTCGCGCTTAGCGAAGAGGGACGATACCGCCTCGAAAAAGTTCCCGGTGGTTACCAGAGAGTGTCGAGCTTCCATCACATCCAGGCAAAGATCCCGCTGCTTCGCCTGGAAGACCCCGCTTACAAGACCCGCTTCGCCGACGTCGCCTTCGCCAGCGCTCTCGCCGAGCCGTTCAAGCCTCCGCTCATCGAAGTGGAGTCACTTGTCGGAAAGTTCGAGTTCACCAGTGATTCGGTGTGGTGGGGCAATGCGCGTGTCATGCTCCCCAACAGCTACCTCGCCGGCAGAGGTCGGTACGACGTCGACACGGACAATCTTCGTCTCAGGCTTCGCGCACAGCCTGTCGCCGCCGCTGATCTCCGCTGGATATCTCCACGAATTCCAGACAGGGGAACTGGCTCACTCGACTTCGGGCTCGACTGGGTCGCGGACACGAGCACTTATGTCGCGCGGAATGCGAATGTTCAGATCGCCGACGCGCATCTTCGCGGTGACCTCGGTCTCTCGATGACGGACACCTGGTTCGTTCTGCATAAGACCAACTTCCGCTTTGCCAATCTCGATACCCGACTCATCCAACGTCTCTTTCCACTCGTCAAGCCACCGAGACAGGGGATCCTGAACGGCCGGCTGGCGCTTGAGGGCGAACAGAAATCCCTCGACGTGAACGGTGACATCACGTTCGACGAACGCCGCTCCGGAAGAAGCCATGTGCTCGCCGTCGGAAAGGTCGGATTCGGCAAGGGTTTCTTCAACGCGACCAACCTCAGGCTGACGATGCGGCCGCTGCAGATGGATCTCGCGAAGTCGTTCGCGCCGACAATGCCAATCGGCGGAACGCTGACCGGCACCGCGACTTTCAACGGCTCGACCACGTCGCGCATGATCGCCCGCGGCGACGTCACACATGTCGAGCGAGGCAACGTCTCGCATATCACTGGAACCGCACTAGTGAAAAATCCCACTGGTGCCTCACTCGCCGGCACCTGGTTCGACATCGACGCTCGCCTGCATCCGCTGTCGCTCGTGACCGCTGGAAGATTTTTCCCGTCTGCCGGTCTTCGTGGCTTGGCCTCCGGACCGCTGCGACTCACTGGTACGACCCGGAACCTCGCTGTCCGAACCAACGTTGCATTCCCCGACGGAGGCTCGGCTTCTCTCACCGGCCGCCTCGACCTTGCAAGCCGCCAGACGGGCTACGACGTGGCGATGAGCGTGGACCTGTTCGACGCCAACGCGATCCTCGCCAAGGCGCCACGGACTTCTCTCACTGGAACTGCCACGGCGGCGGGAAGCGGTCTCGATCCGGCGACGATGAACGCGCGGGTCGTTGCCGACTTCAAGGCATCGTCGTACGACACTCTCTCCATCAATTCGGCCACCGTGCGCTTCGCTGCCGCCAGCGGAATTGCGCGGATCGATACACTCGCCGTAGAGATTCCGGAGGGCGTCGCCAGTGCCAGCGGAACGTTCGGCCTCGCGCGTAGAAAGAGCGGTGAGCTGCGTTATCACATCGCCGTTGATTCACTCTCGCACCTCGTGAATCTCCTGCCTGCGCAGAAGGGAGAAGTGCCGCCACGGCCGGGCATTCTCGCGAAGCGGATTTCTCGCGCGCAGTCAGATTCCGCTCGGATCGCCAACGCGACTGAGGTGCAGCGAGCAATCTCGGGAAAGCCGCCGGCTCCGCGCGCGGCAGTGGACACCCCGCGCGTCGTCAGCCGCCGGGAGCTGTCCGGCTCAGCCCGTGCCGACGGCGTGGCAACCGGCAACATCCACGATTTCGGCGCAACCGGTACCGCTGGCGGAGAGAGAATCGTCGCCCTCGGAAATACTGTTCGGAAATTCCGCGCCGATTACTCGTGGACCAATGCGCTCACTCCCAAATCACGAGTGACGATCAATGCCGACGCGACGGAACTCGTTGCCGCGGGATTCAATCTCGACAGTGTGCAGGCAAAACTCAGCTACCAGAAGCCACTCGGTACAATCTCGCTTGACATTCAACAGGACACACAGAACAGCTA
>JAHFCS010000518.1:1255-2573 GCA_023249395.1 Gemmatimonadota bacterium | reverse complement strand
GGCGGCGTCTGCGGCATCCACGATCACGTGACGCACCCGCCCGCGCTCGACGCGGTCGATGAGGTCGGCCGGGCCCATGGCCGTGGTCGTCGGCAGGATCACCGCGCCGAGCTTCATGATGGCGAGCATCGCCTCCCAGAGCTCCACCTGGTTGCCGAGCATCAGCATCACGGTGTCGCCCTTCGCTACACCGCGAGCGCTGAGCCAGTGACCGAGGAGGTCGGAGCGGGTGGCGAGCTCGTCGAAGGTGCGCGTGGTGCGGCGCCCGTCTTCTTCGACGATCACGAGGGCTTCGGTGTCACTGCCCCTGGCGATCTGATCGAACCAGTCGATCGCCCAGTTGAAGCGGGGTCCGACATCCGGCCAGACGAAGTCGCGGCGGGCGGTGTCGTATTCGTCGCGCAGCGCCACGAGCTGGTCACGGGCGGCGCGAAAAACCTCAGTCGTCATTCTTCGACTTTAGGCCGAGCCGGGTGGCCAGGGGATGCAGCTCTCCGCGCAAACTCTTCGAGAACTTCACACACCTCACATGGTTGTTCAACCACGACGATGTTGAGCTCTGCCGCCAGCAGTCCCAGCCGATGCCAACAAGCCCGGGGGCTGTCACCAGCGAGTTACCAACTAAGCACGACAGCGGAAGTTGGCACAGACGACTGTTGCGCTCAGCCGATCTGAGACTATGTACCAGTGGTCAATCGAGATCGCATAGTCGTACTTTTGGGCGCGGGTGCGTCTCGCGACGCGGAACTACCCTTAACGGAAGAGCTAGCGAGGCGGCTCGTTGAGGATTTTGATGCCGAGCTGGACAACATGGTCGAGTGGGACAGGAATCGCCCCAGACAAGCGAGCGTCGTTCGGGCGCTCCACGCCGTTTACGGCGCGATGGTCGCGCACGCCACCGCCCGAGGTTATAGCCCACTCACAGCAGTCAATGTGGAGCGGCTGGTTTCAGCCGTTAGATTGCTTCGCGACCGCAGCGACCATGAGGCGTCTCCCTTCGTCGCTGAGTGGCTTCGAGTCATCCAGGACGTAGATTCACATCCCCTGAGCGTCTCCGACTGGGAACTCGCAAAGACATTTTCCCTGGATCTCGACCGTGGGATGACGATCTCAGGGCTCAGTGAGCAAATCGCCCAGGTAGCACGGGATACCAGTCTTCCTGGCAACGGGGACGTTTTCCGAGAACTGGAGAGGCAACTACTCACGCGGGTCACGAAAATCCTCGCCAAGCCAAAGACCGTCGATTACCTCATGCCCTTGATGCACCTCGGCGCTTCACAAGATGGCGGGCTCGACATCGCCACACTCAACTACGACA
>JAHFCS010000518.1:0-1245 GCA_023249395.1 Gemmatimonadota bacterium | reverse complement strand
GATGGCGGCAAGTCAGGCGCGCGTGAATATCAACACAGGATTTCACGGTTGGCAGCCAGGAGCGCCCCCCTCTTTCCCCGCAGTTAACGGCGTCATCAATCTTCTAAAGATTCATGGTTCCGTGGACTGGATCCGTCGACGCTCGGAAATTGGTGAGTCGGAGCGCAATACCTTCGTACCTTTTGTCTACGAAGACGGTGCTGATCCGATGGATAACAGCGATCCCCTCATCGTCATTGGGGATCGGGAAAAGCTGACTGCGGACGGCCCCACATTGGGATTGATGCGCGCGTTCGAAGAAGCACTGATCCGAGGGGATCGTCTCGTTGTGATCGGCTATTCGTTCCGAGACGCCCATATCAATACCGTCATCGCCAACTGGCTTGGTGCCGAGCCCAGCCGGGCGATTACAATCCTGGACCCAGGTTGGACAACTCCGCAGCAGACGAATATTCGGCCTGACGCCGACTTGTGGGACATGCTGCGATACGAGGCCGGGATATCCCTTGTTGCTCAGGATGGCAAGGTACTGGTTGTTCCAACAACTGCGGAGATAGGGCTAGGGCGGGCTCTTACGGAAGTGCCACTCGCGCGGGTGGCACGAGAGATATCGCTCATCGCATGTCTCGACGAACAGCAAGCTTTTCTCCGAATTCACCATCATGGCTACGACCTAAATGACGTCGAGGTGAAGGCTACGAATTACAGCAGATACCTGCAGCAACGACCGATTGCTAGTCTTCGACTGGAACCCGACGCCATCGGCGCAAGTAGAGTCTCCATTCCTCTTCTCCGCCACGACGAGACGCGGCTTGTCTACTTCGATATTGAATCCGACCACGAACCCCGATCAGAATTTCACTTGACTGGCACAAGCTGGAGGCAAAATGTGCGTCAACGCTTTGACGTTTTTGTTCGGGATGATCCCGCTCGCTGGAGCTGAGTAACCCGTCCTGAGGCGATCAGCTCCTCCCGCGGCGCGTCGCCGTCTCATGGTCGAGGCCGCGCGGCGGATCACGTCGCCGTCTGGACATTGTGGAATCGGTAGCGACCGTCGATCGACATTTCCAGCGCGGCGACAGCGATCAGACCGCGCAAGATCGCGTGTCGCGCTGCCGCTCATCACTGCCGCGTGAAGCGACGAACGCCGCGCGGATGGCGCCCAACTTTCTCGTGTCCTTTGGGATCGAAGCAGATACTTTTCGAGATAGGCCGCCCGTTCCCATCCCGTATCGACGGCAACTT
>JAHFCS010000517.1 GCA_023249395.1 Gemmatimonadota bacterium | reverse complement strand
CTTCGGCAGCTCGGGATGACACGGCAGCGGAACCCGCTTGCGCCACGCGCGGCGTAAACTCGAATCGTGAAGCATCCCCGCTCGATCGACCCGGAAAAGAAGGAAACCGGCGCGTACTTCGTCACTTTTCTGCCGATCTTCCTCGACTACCTCACGGTCGAAAAAGGGCTGGCGAAGAACTCGATCGCTTCGTATCGGATCGATCTGCGCCACTTCGGCCACTGGCTGGCAAATCAGAAGCTCGATCTTGAAAAGGTCGAGCGCGTTCACATCGTTCGCTACTTTCAGGCGTTGCGGAGCGCGGGAGTATCAGCGCGCTCGGTCGCCCGCGCACTCGCGGCAATCCGCGGGATGTTTCGCTTTCTCGCCGCCGAACGGCATCTGAAAAGCGATCCGACCGAGAATCTCGAGAATCCGAAACTCTGGACGACGCTGCCGAAGTCGCTGCTGACTGGCGAAATCGAAGCGCTGCTCGCGGCGCCCGATCGCACGACGCCCGACGGCCTGCGCGATCGTGCGATGCTCGAGCTTCTCTACGCGACAGGGCTGCGCGTCAGTGAGCTGATTCGCGTGCGCATCGACGATCTCGTCATGGACGCCTGATTCCTCCGGACGATGGGAAAGGGATCGAAAGAGCGGATCGTGCCGTTCGGCGATGCAGCCCGCGACGCGATTCTCGAGTACATGGACGGCGGCCGGCCGCATTTCGACAAACACGGCGATCCGCATCTGTTCCTCACGAACCGCGGGCGTCCCATGACGCGGCAGTCGTTCTGGATGAAGATCGTGAAGTACGCGCGTCAGGCGGAGATCAAGTCGCACATTTCGCCGCACGTGCTGCGGCATTCGTTTGCGACGCATCTGCTGGAGAACGGTGCCGACCTGCGCAGCGTGCAGATGATGCTCGGGCATTCCGACATCTCCACGACGCAGATCTACACGCACGTTTCGCGAGCGCGCCTGCAGAAAATCTACGACCAGTTCCACCCGCGGGCGTGAAGGGTCCTGCGTAACTTGGCATAATCCGGTGTCGTCATATGGTTTAGCGACACCGGTCCCATGAGGCGCTTCGTCATTCTGCTGCTTGTTGCCGCCGCTTTGCCGGCGAGCGCGAGCATTGCCGTGTTCGTCGACGGGCGCAGCATGAAAGTCGCCGATTTCAAGGTGCTCGACGACGGCATGATGCGGCTGACGATGAAGAACGGCGGCTCGATCACCGTCCCGATCACACGCATCGACCGCATCATCGACGACGAGGTGGTGGTCCCTGAACTCGTCGCCGAAGTGAAGAAGACCATTGCGGACGGCGGAGTGTTTCCGCGGCGGTCGTGGCGGTTCCATGAAGGCAGCGGTCCGATCTTCCGGTCGAAGTACGACGGCACGATCGTGGAAGCGGCGAGGAAATTCGACGTCGACGCTGCGCTGGTGTCGGCCGTCATCAGAGCCGAATCCGACTTCAATCCTCGCGAAGTTTCGAGGAAGGGCGCGCGTGGGCTCATGCAGCTGATGCCGGCCACTGCGCAGCGGTTCGGAGTCGCCAATTCGTTCGACCCGGTAGCAAACATCCACGCCGGCACGCGTTATCTCCACTGGCTTCTGCAGACCTTCAACGGCGACGCCGACCTCGCAGTCGCCGCCTACAACGCCGGAGAAGGAAACGTCTGGAAGTACAACGGCGTGCCGCCGTTCCGTGAAACGGTCAACTACATCAGCCGAATCGCGAAGAACATCCGGAAAGCGATCGAGTCGTGCCAGATCGCCGAGACGGCGGAAGAAGTAACCGCAGGGTCGCGGTAGGGCCAGGGGCCGAGAGGACGATCGCCCTGGCCTGGACCGCTGCCGCTACGTCGGCCGGCTTCGCGGCATTCGCGGCGAGATTCAGCCGGAAATTCTCGAAGCGCAGCACCATCACGGTGCGGTCGTCGTCGGCCGGCCGGGTGCCGGCATGCGCAGCGACCGCGCCCAGGATCGCATCACGAATCGCGTCGGGGGAGCGATCGCTCTGGTTTGCCAACAGGGCTTCGAGCGCGTCGAAGCCGAACGGGTCGCCGTTCGCGTCCTGCGCCTCGACGATTCCATCCGAGAGGTAGATGATCGCATCACCTTCCAGGAGTTCCATGTCGATCGTCTGCGCCCCGATCTCATGCCGGACGCCGAGCGGCAGCGACGGCGATTCGATCGCGATCGGCAAGGGGTGGCCGTTGCGAAGAAGGTACGGGTAGAGGTGACCCGCATTCGTGTGGCGGATCGTGCCGCGCTCGAGGTCGAAAACCGTGAACGCCAGAGTCATGAACGCGCGGCGCTCGGTCGAGCGAAAGACGAGCTCGTTGAGGCGCCGGAACAGCGAACGCTCATCCGCTCCTTCTTCGACGAGCGTCGTGATCGCGGCTTTCACCATTGCCATGACGAGACCGGTCGAGAGGCCATGACCCGAGACGTCCCCGATCGCGACCGCCAGCCGCGATTTGTCGAGATTGAAGACGTCGTAGTAGTCGCCTCCGATCGACGCTGTCGGTTCGAAGTGGGCCGAGAACGACACCCCACGGAACTGCGGTCCTTCTCGCGGCAGAAGAT
>JAHFCS010000516.1 GCA_023249395.1 Gemmatimonadota bacterium | reverse complement strand
GGCCGCGGTCGATATCGTCGATGACGCGGCGCTGGGCCGCCGCCGGGCTCGCGTCGATCGAGCCCGACGCCCCGTCCGCGACGCCGACCGATGGCGCGGTGGGAACCACGACGTCGACGTCACACGTGTTCGACGCGGTATCCCACACGTGGGATCCGGCGCAGCTCGCGCGCTCGATGCCCGATGCTCTCTTCGCGGCGACCCCGGCTCCGAACGCTGCCCGGAGCTGCCGGAAGGCCTCGGTGAGCGCCGCGGCCGCGGTGGCGCGCTTCGTTTCCTCGGCGCTCGCACGCCGGCCCGCGAACGTGACTTCGATGCGCTCGGCGTCCCGTTGCGCCGTGACGGAGTTCGGGTCGGCGTATTTCATCGCGGAGCGATACTCGTTGAGCGCTTCCGCGAGTTTCCCCTGCGCTTCAAGCGCGCGCCCGAGCGAGTCGTGCGCGTCGGCATTGGTCGGCATGTTCTCGAGGGCCTTCGAGAACGCCTGCTCCGCGCGGGTCCAGTCTCCGGCATTCAGGGCCTCATATGCGCGCGCGAAGGTCGTGTACACCAAGTAGTGCTTCAGGCGAGACACGAGATAGGCCGGCGGCTGTGCAGCCAGCAGTTCACGAACCATGCGGTTGGCTGTTTCGTAATCGCCGTTTCTTGCAAAGGCTTCCATCTCGTCGTCCCGCTTCGAGATGTCCGCGTCGTGACGCGCCTGGGCTTCGGCGCGCTGACGGGCCGCGATTTGTTCCGGCGTCTCCGCGGGTGGCGATGGCGTCTCCGGTCGATTGACGCGGCGGGTGGGCGTCTCGGAGCCGCAGCCCACGCACGTGCCCTGCGGCGTGGGAATGTCGCCGCCACTGGAACAGGTGCCCCACAAACAGAGCCGGCCCTGCGCGGCCAGTTGTTGCGTGAGTCTCGCGGCCGCGACGAGCACGATGCTCAGGGTCACCCGCCCGATTCCGGAACGCCATCCGTGGCTCGTCATATGCGCTCCCCTCGTCATCGCGCGGCCGCGAGGGCTTCCTGGTACAAACGGACGCTGTGACATTCCACGGTCGGTACGCTCGAGGCACTGAGAGGACATGGGAGGGTCTGGAACTCCAGCGCTGGCGCCGACGAAAAAATCCGGTTTCGCAGATTCTCCGCGGCCACGCGGCTGGCGTTCTCGACGATGCCTCCAGCCGCCAGAGCGATCGACGGAATCGGATCGCCACTCATCCAGTAGACCTTGACGCTGGTCGTGTAGTGCCGCTCGATCAATCGTTCCCACCGGTTGAGCGATTCGTTCGTGATCTGAGGTCCCAACAGCCGCACAACCCGTGCGGCGGCGTCGCCGTGCTCCAGCGCGGACAGGCACACCATCGCCCCGTTGCTGTGGCATTCGAGGATGTCGAAGTCGCGTCCGGTGAGGCTCGGATAGACCTCCCGTGTCAGACGGGACATGTCGCCCATCGTGAGGGTATCGGCAAACGCACGCTCGAGTTCGCGCTCGAGATCCTGCGGCGACGTCAGCGGCGCCGTCGCCAGACCGAGAATGAAGTTGTATCCCTCGGTATGCACGTGCTGCGCTGGCGGAAGACCCGCTCGGGTTTGCGCATCCGTCAATCGCAATCCCAGCTCGGCCCGAAGTCGCGCCTCAGTCGCCGCATCGGAAGACGGCGGCACGTTGAATCCACCGATCGCCGTAAGGCCGAGCACGAGGCCGTGTCCGGCGGGAGCGTAGCGAGACAGCGGAAACTTCGTTCGCAGGTCAGCGAGAGTCTTGCCGTACTCCCCAACTTCGACGTCATAGCGCGGCCATGTCATCTCGATGTCGGCGGCGCTGATCTGGCAGGCCTTGATCGTGGTGGTGTCGGTCGAGGCCACATGATCGCATCGCGCGTGATGCGACCGGATGTCCTCGGTCAGCGTCCGCCCGCGCGTGGTCAGGTCCCGATAGGTCGTCGACACCTCTGCGAGCACATGGCGGGGCAGGCCTTCAGGTGAGGCCGGAAGCTTGGGCTCGTCGGCCATGCGCGTGGCCGAGACGGACAAGAGACCGGCCACGACCAGAGGTATGACGTACCCGGGCACGAGTCCTCCTTAGGTGTAGCTGAGCGTCTTGACGGCGATCGCGTACCAATAGCCGAGTTCGGCCAGGTACTTCACGAGATCCTCAGTGGGCTTGCCTTCGAGCGCGGCCAGGTCCAGCGGCTCCAGCGACGCGAGGGATCGACCGGGCGCCGGATACAGATCCAGCGTCGTCGCGCGATTCCGGCCGCTCTCGACGGGCACCGTGATCTGTCCGGCCGACAACTGCTTGATGAAATCCGTTTTCAGGAGTTGATCGCCGTCGGGGACGAATGTGCCGTCCTGCGAGCGCGGGAGGGTGAACCTCACGGATCGGCCGCCTTCGATCGACACCAGCTCGACCGGTTCGGCCGACGCGTTGTTCACGAAGAACGCCCAATGATTGGACCAGGAGCCATTGAATTCCAACGGCGCGCCCGAGCGCGTGATCAGATCCTGCCCTCTCCAGTACGCCTCGCTGGCATCGTGCGGGCTCATGTAGCGGACGTTCAGCGCATACCAGATCCATCGCACGCCC
>JAHFCS010000515.1 GCA_023249395.1 Gemmatimonadota bacterium | reverse complement strand
CCGTTGAGACCACCTGATCGAGCGAGAGCGCGCCCGTTGACTCCGCGACGGAGAACACAGCGATACTGTTGTGGCCGCGGTTCGACACGTACAACGTGCGCCCAGACGATGCGACGTGGATGTCGGCCGGGTAATTCGTGCCGGTCCACCCGGCCGGGACGGTCGAGCGGGTGTCGAGCGGAGACAGTGCGCCGCGCTCGGCGTCGAAGGCAAGCGTGGTCACCGTGGAATCGAGCTCATTGGCCACGAACACCAGCGGCAGCGTTGGGTGGAAGGCGATGTGGCGCGGGCCGGCGCCGGGCCGCATGACCGCGTCGCCGCCCTCTACATGGCGCAGCGATTTGCCGTCGAGGTCGAGACGGTAGACGAACACGCGGTCGACGCCGAGGTCCGCGGCGAGCACGAAGCGGTTGGTGGGGTCGGCAAGGATGCAGTGGGCATGCGCCGCATCCTGACGCGCAGCATTCGGTCCGCCGCCCTTGTGCTGCACCACGTGCGTGGCTGGCGCGAGAGCTCCATCCGCCTGGATCGGGAGCAGCGCGACATTGCCCCCCACGTAGTTGGCGACGAGCACGACTCGGCCGCTACGGTCCACGCTCACGAAGCAAGGCGCGCCACCTTCCGACGGTTGCTCGTTTCGTCGGGTGAGCGCGCCCGTGTCGCTCGCGATCGCGAAGGCGCTCACCGCGCCGGTCGTCCTTCCGTTGTACTTCTCAACCTCATTCGCGGCGTAGAGAACGCGGCCGTTCGGGTGGATGGCGAGGAACGATGGGTTCGCGCCGGCGTTCACCGAGCCTACTCGTCGCAGTTTTCCGGAGCGCCGGTCCATGCGGATGAGATAGATGCCGTCAGGCCGGTCGCCTTCGGTATACGTCCCGACATAGAGGAGATCATCGTCCCGCTGCGACTCCTCGCCCGACGCGAGACTCGCCGAGCCACGCGCGAGCTCGATGAGACCGACCGCCGACGCGGCGAGGAACTCGCGGCGCGACGGCTCGTGGGGATTGGTCATCATTGCCTCCGCCGACTGGGAAGGTACCCCGATTGAATGATCAAATACCCATAGAGAATGAAAGCAATTCCGTAGAACACCAGGAACAGCCCACCGCCATATCCATAGAGCTTGAGCGATAGCATCGCAGGGCGATTGCGGCGCCCTGGTCATTCACCTTGAGAAATAGGAGAGCAAGCCCCTGCAACTTCATCGTTACGACTGTGTTCATGCGGGTATTCGCGGCGTCAATAGAGGAACGGTATCAAACGCTTACGGGTCCTCATGAACTCCCGATAAGGCTGGCCGATAATTGCCAGCAGCGTGCGTTCCTCTACTGCGATCCGATACATGTAGACCGCGATGGACGCCAGGGTAAGCAACCCTGCGGATACCCAGCTTCCGAGCGCAAACCCAACACCTGCATTCATCATGATGCCCGCCGTGTACGCCGGGTGGCGTAGTATCCTGTAGGCGCCACGACTGACGACCTCCTGGTCTGCACGTGCCCGAACGTCCCCCGTGAATGACGAACCGAGCATTCGCCAGCAATGCCGGCGTAGAAGACTCCCTGCTACAATCGCGGCAGCCCCGCCATAGAAAGCCGCGGCCCGATACGGAGGTGTGAACTGCAGAGCTGGAACCCAGGCGAGCGGAAATGAAATGAAGAATGCTATCCCCTGCCCCAGCATGATGACCTGAAGAGACTTCGAGTCTGAAGCTGCCTGGCTTTGCCGCGCCCGCCGGACGATGGCGAATTCGGGCCAGAATGCCCAAAGAAACACGGCCCAGAAGAGCACTGCGTACGGCCAAACGAAAATGAGCGGCGTCATTCATTCCTCAATGGGGGCACGCCAAATACTCTGCACATGTCTCGTGGCTCCTTGCCTACTGTTTCGCCCACGCCCACCCGGTGATGCGCCAACCGGCTGGACCTTTTTGCAGAGTAAGCGTGAATATCGATCCAACTTCCCTGACTGGCTTCCCCTTCATCTTGTAGGTGTAGTTGGCGGGACCGACGACGTAGGCGCGGTCTCCGGTGACATCGATGTGAGACGGCTTGCTGAGCGTGACGAGGCCATCGGTGATGCCATTCTTCTTCGCGTCGGCGTCGTAGTCGCTCGACCACTTCGCGCACGAGCCCGTGCCATGCCACTCGTGGGGTGGAAACTCATCGATGATGGACACCTGATCGGCGCAAGCCGACGTGAGCGTCTTCAGGTCACCCTTGTTGAAACCGTCCACGAACTTATGCACGGCAGCCATCACATCGGCCTTAACCGACGCGGGAGTCTGGGCAGATGCGGAAGTCTGTCCCGCTGCGAAGACGGCCACGGCGAGTGCGATGATTCTCCTGTACATAGGTCCTTGCTCCTGTGCGGGTTGAATAATGCGAATCCTGAAACGCAGGCCAGCAAATTTCCGCGAAACTGGCCCATCGCGCAAACGATTATCGTGCACAATTGGGGTCGCGAGCTGCGCGAAGAAACCGCGACGGCGAAGTAAGCGATGACTGACGCGCCGGCGAGACAATCATCGTCGTCATGAGAGTAGCTCCAACGATCGTCAGGCAGCTGTTGCGAAA
>JAHFCS010000514.1:976-2576 GCA_023249395.1 Gemmatimonadota bacterium | reverse complement strand
TGCAGGGCGCGATGAAGGAAGCGACCCAGTTCGCGAACGACATCGCGAAGAAGGAGAACGAGGACGCGCTCGAGGCGGTGAAGAAGAGCGGCAAGACGCAGATCCTGACGCTCACGCCCGTGGAGAAGGCGGCGATGAAGAAGGCGCTGGTCGCCGTGCACAAGGAAAACGAGTCGCGCGTCGGCAAGGACATCATCGCCGAGGTCTACAAGGCGACCGGCTTCAAGCCCTAGCAGTTTGTTGAAATTCGCCGTGATTTCATGGAATTCATCGTGCAGTGCGTTGTCGAATGATCGTCGAGAAGAATAAAGGGGAGCCGACGATGCGCGGTGCCGATGTGACCCAAGGCAGCATGTTCAGTTACCTCACGCTGGAGGACTACGTTCCGAAGCATCATCCGCTGCGGCCGATCCAGGAGATCGTGAATGCGGCGCTGCGCGGGATGGATGAGACGTTTGCGGCGATGTACGCCGATTCGGGACGCGATTCGATCCCGCCGGAGCAGTTGCTGCGGGGGCTGATCTTGCAGTCGCTCTACGGCTTGAGGAGCGAGCGGCTGCTGTGCGAGCAGCTCGGCTACAACATGCTGTTTCGCTGGTTCGTCGGGTTGAGCCTGGAGAAGGAGCCCTGGGATCACTCCACCTACACGAAGAACCGAGATCGGTTGATCGAGCACGACGTGGTGCGCGAACTCTTCGAGCGAGTGCTCGATCAGGCCAAGGTGAAGGGGTTGCTGTCCTCCGAGCACTTCTCGGTGGATGGCACACTGATTCGCGCCTGGGCTTCGCACAAGAGTTTCGTACCGAAAGATGGGGCGCCGCCGCCGAGCTCTGGCAGTCGCACGAACCCGGAGGTCAACTTCAAGGGCCAAAAGCGCACCAACGAGACGCACGAGAGCAAGACCGACCCCGAGGCGAAGCTCGCGACCAAGTCGTCGAAAGCCGGAGCGATCCCCGCGTACATGGGGCACGTGCTCACCGAGAACCGTAACGGCCTGGTGGTCGATACGCGACTCACGCAAGCCAATGGCAGCGCCGAGCGCGAAGCGGCGCTCGAGATGCTTGCCGAGCTGCCCGGGGAATCGCGCAAAACGGTCGGCGCCGACAAGGCCTACGACACCGAAGCCTTCGTCGAGGGCTGTCGCGACATCAGCGTCACGCCGCACGTTGCGCAGAATACTTCGCGTCGCGCGAGTCGCATCGATCAGCGCACGACGCGCCATGCCGGATATCTGATCAGTCAGTACGCGCGCAAGCTCATCGAGACCGTGTTCGGCGACGCCAAGCAGCACGGCATCCTGCGGCAGGTGAAGCTGCGCGGGCTGGCGAAGGTCGATTTGCTCTTCACGCTTGCGGCGACAGTGGTGAATCTGCGTCGGTTGCCGAAGCTTCTGGTAATGCATCCGAGTGGATAGACAGGAGAGGTGCGTGCAGCGAACGCAAAACGAACGCAAACCACCCCGATCGGGGGTCACAGGGAACAGTTCTCGGTGTTCGATCACACCATCTCGGCTCATCGGCATCGCTGAACTCATGAAAAACGTTCGTTCTTCAACAAACTGCTAGCGGCGACGACGGTGATTCGCTCGCTCCTCATCGCC
>JAHFCS010000514.1:0-966 GCA_023249395.1 Gemmatimonadota bacterium | reverse complement strand
CCGAGGTCTACAAGGCGACCGGCTTCAAGCCCTAGTCCCCGTTTGCGATTCCTCGACCGCCTGGAGGAGTGGTTGATCGCCGCCCTGATGGGGGCGGCGACGCTGCTCATTTTCGTCGCGGTGCTGCATCGCTACACCGCCGGCGTGGCGATCCCCGGCGTGCAGGATTTCCTGCTGCGAATCGACCTGTCCTGGGCGCAGGAACTGTGCGTCTACATGTTCGTGTGGATGGCCAAGTTCGGCGCCGCCTACGGCGTGCGCACCGGCATCCATGTCGGCGTCGACGTGCTGATCAACCGGCTGCCGGGCAGGACGCGCCAGGCGTACATCTTGTTCGGACTCGCGGCGGGGGCCGCGTTCACCGGAATCGTCGGCACGCTCGGCGCGACCTTCACCTGGGACATTGCCCACACCGACTCCACTTCGCCCGACCTCGAAATCCCGAAGTGGATCGTCTACCTCTGCATCCCGCTCGGTTCCTACCTGATGTGCTTCCGCTTCCTGCAGGTCGCCTGGCATTTCGCGCGGACCGATGAGCTGCCGCACCACGACGTCGGGCACGTCGAGGGGGTCGAACCCGTCGAGAACATCAATCCCTACAACCTCGAGGACAACCTGCATCCGTCGGCGGTGCGTGACCCGGGAGGCCGCCGGTGACCGCGCTGGTGGCGCCGGTCCGGCCCGATGCGCCGCGCTGGCCGGCGCTGATCCCAATCGCCATCGTCGCGCTGCCGCTCGGGGTCAAGCTCGCCGGGCTGCCGCTCAACAACGCCTGGATCATCTTCGCGTTGCTCATCGGCCTGATGCTGACCGGCATGCCGATCTCGATCTCGCTCGGCCTGACGGTGCTGACGTATCTCTTCACGATGACCAACGTGCCGATCGAGTCGGTGGCGCTGAAGCTGTTCACCGGCATCGAGCGCTTCGAGATCATGGCGATCCCGTTCTTCATTCTCGCCGGCAATT
>JAHFCS010000513.1 GCA_023249395.1 Gemmatimonadota bacterium | reverse complement strand
CTCTCCACTCGCTCCCGCGCCGCCGGTCGCAGATTACACCGCGTCCGACAAGCTTGTAAAGGTAAAGTCCCTGACCTTGATCGGCGGAACGACAACCGCGCCGCCCGCCTCGGTTCCCGCGAGACGGACCGGACGGCCGACCTCCTCGAGATTGTTCAGCATGAAAAGCGGCGAATCGTTGAACCGGAAATTCTTGATCGCTTTCGAGATCTTGCCGTTCTCGATGAGGAACGTCCCGTCGCGCGTGAGTCCCGTGTAAAGAATCGTCCGCGGGTCCACCTCGCGAAGATACCAGAGTCGCGTGACGAGCACACCACGCTGAGTGGACTTGATCATGTCGTCCACCGAAGTCGTGCCGCCGGTCATGATCAACGACGTCGGCGCTCCGGTCGCCTGCTTTCCTTTTTTCTTCGCCCAGAAGCGTGAGTAGTACAGCTCTTTGAGAACGCCCTTTTCGACGAAGACCTGGCGGCCGAGAGGCAGACCGTCACCGTCCCACGGCTGCGAGAGAATCATCGGATCGAAAGGATCGGCGACGAGACTGATTCGCGGGTCCATGATCTTTTCGCCGATCTTGTTTCCGCCGCCCTGCTTGGTGAATGGGCTTCGTCCCTCGTCTGACGCGCGCGCGTCTGCGTAGAAGCCGATGAGCTGGACGAGATCGCCGACAGCCTGCGGCTCCATGATCACCGTGTAGCGTCCGGGCTCGATCGCGACTGGATTGCGGGAGAGCCGCGCCTTCTCGATCGCGCGCGCGCTCACGGCAGCGATGTCGAGCTGGCGCCAGTCGGGATGCTCTGCGCCCGCCCATCCCGAGCCGGTGCCGTCAGACGTGCGAACGGTGACGGTGTAGTTCGCATTCGTCGAGCGATGATACGCGAACAGTCCCTTGCTGTTGCCTAGCGCTGTTGACGCCGACGTCACAACGAGATAGCCGGCGGTTGCGAGATCGCCGGACTTCCGCGCGGGAGTGAGCGCGGTGAGTCCGGCCTGAATCAATTCGGCCGCGCTGAGCTCGGCGGTGCCCGGAAACCATGCATTGACAGTCTTGATGTTCTGCGGTCCCAAGTCTGGCATCGCCTCAGGATCGTCGGGCGCGAGCTTGGCCAACGCTTCCGATTGCTTGACAGTGGCAAGCAATGCTTCGTCGGACAGATTGTTCGTCACGACCGTCGCGTGCTTCGCGCCGAAGTTGCTCGTGATCTGCACGCTTACGTCGGTGACGCTGCCGGCGGTCGAAACCTGGTTCGCGGCGAAGCGCAGGTTGTTCGCGATGTTGCTGTTGACGACGGCGCTGGCCGAATCGGCGGTGGACATCTTGAGGATCCGGCCGACCAGCGCCTGCGCGTCGGGCGCCGAAACGACTCCTTCGTCGAGCGCCTGATCCACTCGAATCAATCGCTTTGGCGCGCTCATGCTTTCCTTCCGGTGTTGATCACGTTGATGTTCCGGAACCGCGCCGGCACCGCGCCGTGACTGACGGCGTTGATCTGCGGCGGCTGGCCTTTCCCGTCGAAGTATGTCCCACCCAGCTCATAGCTCTTCTTCCCGCCGATCATGTCCATCGAGTTCCAGAAATCAGGAGTCCGCATCTGGTAGGCCACATCCTTCAGCATGCCGACGATCTTCCCGCCCTTGATCTCGTGAAACGTCTGCCCGCCGAATTGCGCGTTGAACCGCTGCTGGTCGATCGAGAAAGAGCCGTCTCCAATTATCGCGATGCCACGGTCGGTGGCAGCGATGATGTCCTCGTAGCTCTGCTCTTTCTCGCCCGGAAGCAGAGAGACGTTCGGCATCCGCTGGAACTGGATGCTCGACCATGAATCGCCGAACGAGCAGCCGTGCGATCGAGTCGCCCTGCCCTCCGCGTCGTACCACCATTTGAGCCAGTCGGCCTGCTCGCGGGTGGTCTGGTAGTCGTTGAAGATTCCGTTCTTCACAATCAGGAAGTCGTCAGGCTTCACGCCTTCGTCGTCGTAGCCAATGGTGGAAAGCCCGCCCTCCTGTGAGCGGTCGCCCTGGATGTTCATCATCGGCGGACCGTATTTCAGCTTGCCGAGGACTTTTTCCGGGGGTGCGACGAAGCTCGTGCCGGCGTAGTTGGCTTCGTAGCCGTTCGCGCGATCGAGTTCCGTCGGGTGCCCGATGGACTCGTGAATTGTGAGCCAGAGGTGGCTAGGATGCAGGACGAGGTCGTATCGGCCGACGTCCACCGGCTTCGCTTTGAGTTTCTGCGACGCCTCCTCGCCCCACCTGGCCGCGTTGCCAACGAGATTCTGGGCGAGAACGTATTCGTAGCCGCGGCCCATCGGCTGGCTCACGCTGCCGCGATTCTGGAAGTCGGACGCGTCGGGCGCGACGGCGGTGATCTGCATCGGCACCCAGCTGTGGATGATAGTCTGCGTGACGACTGACCCATCGGTGTTGGCGTAGTTGCGCTCGTCCTTGCGGAAGAACATCGCGCTGAAGACGTACTTCACATTCGTCGCCTTCATCGCCTCGGCGTTCGCCTTGAGCAGGAGATCCGCCTTCTGCTCGATTGGGATCGTCCAGGGATCGACTGTGAAAGCGCTCTGCCA
>JAHFCS010000512.1 GCA_023249395.1 Gemmatimonadota bacterium | reverse complement strand
GCCTGCTCGCGCTTCCTCTCGTGGGCGTCGTTGGCTGGCCCGCGGCCGCCTTGCTGCCTCTCGCTCCCGCGGCTCACGCGCTCAGGCTCTTTGGCCGCCTCGATCAAAGCACCGACCGGTCGTGGATGGTGTTCCTGCTCGGTCTCGTCGCTCTGCTGCCGGTGTTCATTGGTGTTGCACAGGGCGGAGCACGGGATCCGTCGGCGCTCGCCGGTCTTTGGGGAAGCTTCGCCTCGTTCTATCTGCTGCAGTTCGGCGGGCCAACGGGTGCGTGGATCATTCTGTTTCTGGCGCTCAGTGCGCTGATGGCCGCGACGCTGTCGTGGAATCCGATACGTGCGATCGTCTCGGCGCCGGTGCGTCCTGAGGCCGCTGATGAGGATGACTCCGCCGTGGGTGAAGGTGGCGCCGCAACCGCACTTTCACGCGGTGCCCGCGTAAACCGCCCGCCCGAGCCGACTCCCGAGGAGATGCCCGCGCTCGACCTCTCGTTGCTCGGCGCTCGCGGTGAGCTTTCTCGAGAGAGCGAAGAGGCGCGCGGCGACGACAGGAAGAAACGCGAGAAAAAGACGAGGGAAGGACTCCTCGCCGACCGCGCCGACAAGATCGCCGCCGAGATAGACGCAGCCAGTCACGGCCGCGCCCAGGACAGTGACGAAGAGCGGCCGCCGCCCGACCTCCTCACTCCCGCTCCTGCGCGGAACACCGAAGTGGACAACCGCGCGCTCGACGCAATGGGCATCAAACTGATGGATGCCCTGCGCACTTTCCGCGTGGAAGGCGATCTCGTCGGGCGCACGACTGGACCAGTCGTAACGCAGTTCGAGATCGCACCGGCCGCGGGGGTGAAGGTGCGTCAGTTCGCGTCTCTCGCGAACGATCTGGCGCTTGCGATGAGGGCGCAGAGCATCCGGGTCGTCGCCCCGATCCCCGGCAAGGGCGCCGTCGGAATCGAAGTACCGAATCCAACGCCGGAGATGGTTTCGTTCCGCGAGCTGCTCGAATCGCGTGAGTGGAAAGAGAAACGCGCCGCGTTGCCGATCGCCATCGGGAAGGACCTCCAGGGCCAGCCGGTGATCGAGGATCTCGCGAAGATGCCGCATCTTCTCATCGCCGGTGCAACCGGGTCGGGCAAATCGGTTTGCATCAACACGCTCATCACGAGCCTCATCTACCGTCACTCACCGCGTACTCTCCGGTTGCTGATGGTGGATCCGAAGATGGTCGAACTGTCCGTCTACAATGTGCTGCCGCACCTCCGCCACAAGGTGGTCACCGACAACCGTGACGCGGCAGCGGTTCTGAAGTGGGCGGTGCTGGAGATGCAGGAGCGCTACGAACTGATGGCGGCGAACGGCGCGCGGAACATCCAGGACTTCAATCGCAAGGTTCAGGATGGAGCGCAGCTCCGGATGCCGACTAATCCCGACGTGGCATTCGAGAACATCGAGTACACAGCGGGGATCCTGCCCTACATCGTGCTCATCATCGATGAGCTCGCCGACCTGATGATGACGGTTCAGGCGGAAATCGAGACTCCTCTCGCGATGCTGGCACAGAAGGCGCGCGCGATCGGAATCCACATCATCCTCGCGACCCAGCGGCCGAGCGTCAACGTGCTCACTGGGCTCATCAAGGCGAATTTCTCCAGCCGCATCGCGTTCCGCGTCGCGTCGCAGATCGACAGCCGCACGATTCTCGACGGAATGGGAGCAGAGTCGCTGCTGGGCAATGGCGACATGCTCTTCGTCCCGCCCGGCAAATCGGAGCCGGCACGCCTTCAGGGAGCTTTCATCTCGAGCGAAGACACCGAGCGCATCACCGGGTGGTACGATCAGCGCAAGGCGCGCCGTCAGGCGATGCGGGAAGCGCAGGGCCTGTTCCTCGAGGAGTCGGCCGAGGATGACATCATCGCCAAGGTCCGTCAGAAGGAAGCAGAAGAAGCGGCCGGGTCGACCGGAGAAGACGCGAACGATGGCGATCGCGACAAGCTGTTCCGTGAGGCCGCGGAGATCGTGATCCAGCACCAGCAGGGTTCCACTTCACTGTTGCAACGGCGCCTGAAAGTCGGCTACGGTCGCGCGGCACGGATCATTGATCAGCTCCATTCGGCGGGGATCCTCGGCCCACCCGACGGGTCGAAGCCACGCGACGTTCTCGCTGGGCTCGACGATCTCGATCGCATCTGCGGGCCGAGGACATAGCCGGGGACCGGGCTTGCGTGAGAATCCCATCCTCCGCTCTCCACGGCGAACAATCGATTCTTCCGGCGTGAATGGGGTGCGGCACCGCAGCAGGCCGACCATAGCTTCATCCTCATGTTAGCGGCTCGACAGGTACTGGGAGAGCGCGGCGAGAAGATCGCCGAGGATTGGCTAATCGAGCGCGGGTGGAGCATAGCGGCTCGCCGGTTCCGCAGCGGCCACCGTGACATCGATCTCGTAGCCGAGCGCGTCAACACCGATGGGTCGGGGAGGCTGATTGCTTTCGTCGAGGTCAAAACCCGTGTGTCCACGGGGTACGGCGGACCGCTCGCCGCGGTTCATTGGCGGAAGCAGCGCGAAATGGCAAGGGCAGCGAGAGA
>JAHFCS010000511.1 GCA_023249395.1 Gemmatimonadota bacterium | reverse complement strand
GGCCGCCGCCCGAGTTGAGCGCTCGCGGTCGCCGGTCACGCGCCACGCGATCGCGCGTGCCATCCTGCCGCCGTCGAGCGGGTAGGCCGGGATCAGGTTGAAAAGCAGCAGGATGAGATTGATCGTGCCAAGCGAAGCGATCAACACCATCCACGCGTCGTCGCCGCGATAGGTCTGAAAGCGCACAAGATGGCCTGCCTGCTGCGGGTCGACGAGAAACGCCGTGGCGATACAGGCCGCGGCGATCAGACCAGTAACGGCGGGACCGGCCGCGGCCACCCTGAACTCGACGCCCGGCGCGCCCGGCTCGCGATCCATCTTCGCCAGGCCGCCGAGCAGCCAGAGCTCGATTCCGAGAATCCCGATGCCGTTGCGCCGCGCGATCGTTGCGTGGCCGAACTCGTGCAAGATGATCGAACCGAAGAACGCGAAGGCGGCCGCAACTGCGTAGGCGAACGCCGCGAGCTGTCTTTGCGGCCCGAGAATGTCGCCGTAGTCGCCGGAGAGCACGTAGACGACGATTCCGAGCATCACCAGAGCACCCCAGTCGACGCCGACGGGAATACCGGAGACCCGGAACAGGGGCATGGTTCGCGATCCGCCGAACATGCGACCATTTTGTCAGGCTAACCTCGGTTCGTCGCCAAACGGCGCATTTTCCCAGGAGCAGTTCTCCAATTCCCAAGCGAGGTTCCCGATGGCTTACGAAGTGACCTTTATCCGCGGTGACGGCACCGGACCCGAGATTTCCGAAGCGACGCGCCGCGTGCTGGAAGCGACCGGTGTCGATTTCAACTGGGATTGGCAGGACGCCGGGGTCGACGTCTACGCCGACGAGGGCACGCCGCTTCCCGATCGCGTGATCGAGTCGATCCGGCAGACCAAGGTCGCAATCAAGGGCCCGATCACCACACCGGTCGGATCGGGATTCCGCTCAGTCAATGTCGCACTGCGCAAGGAGCTTGACCTCTACTCCTGCCAGCGCCCGAGCAAGGCCTACGAAGGCGTCAAGACTCGCTTTCCCGAATCCAACCTGGTGATCATCCGCGAAAACCACGAAGACCTCTATGCCGGCATCGAGTTCGAGATGGGCTCCAAAGAAGCGCTTGAACTGATCGAGGATGTGGACAAGCTGATCGGCGTGCGCATGCGCGAAGACTCCGGCATCTCGATCAAGCCGATCTCGGTTTTTGGCACCGAGCGCATCGTGCGCAGCGGCTTCGAGTACGCCAAGAAGCACAGGCGCAAGAAGGTCACGCTCGCGCACAAGGCAAACATCATGAAGTTCAGCGACGGCCTCTGGCTGAAGACGGGCACGCGCATCGCCGAGGAGGAGTATCCGGAGATTGACTTCGAGGAGCGGATCATCGACAACCTCTGCAACCAGCTCGTGATGCGCCCCGAGGAGTACGACCTGATCATCTTGCCGAACCTCTACGGCGACATCGTCAGCGACCTCGCCGCGGGGATGATCGGCGGCCTCGGCGTGGCGCCAGGCGCGAACATCGGCGACGAGTACGCGGTCTTTGAGGCCGTGCACGGTTCGGCACCGAAATACGCCGGCAAGAACGTGATCAACCCCACCGCCCTGATGCTGAGCGGCGTGATGATGCTGCATCACCTCGAGGAGGACGCAGCGGCCGACGCACTTGAAAACGCGATCGCCGACGTGATTCGCGAGGGCAAGAACGTGACGTACGACCTCAAGCCGACCCGCGACGATCCGACGGCGGTGGGCACCAGCCAGTACGCCGACGCGATCATTGAGAAGCTCGGCTAGCGGCCAGATTGCCCCGGTCTTACTGAAGTACTTGCCCGGCAGGCCCAAGAAATATCGCTCGAAAGTCTGCGGCAGATTGCAAGCTCGCAATCTGCCGCTGCCGAACTGGCAATCTGCCGACCCGTAAACTGACAATCTGCCGGTGGACAAACTGGCAATCTGCCGCCTTTTCCGGTAGGCTCGCTCGATGCCGAAGCCCGCGAAATACCCGCGATTCATCGGCTCACGCGTTATCGAAGCGCTTGACGACACGCCGGTCGTGCTGATCAACGGCCCACGGCAGAGCGGAAAGACGACGCTCGCCAGAGAGATCGGCGACAAGCGCGGATATGCGTACTTCAGCTTTGACGACGTGAACACCCGCAACTTTGCGGAAGATGACCCGATTGGATTCGCGGAATCGCTTCCGCAAAAGGTGATCCTCGATGAGGTCCAGCACGTGCCGGAGTTCTTTCGCACGATCAAGCTCGTCGTCGACCGCGATCGAAGCCCTGGAAGATTCATCCTCACGGGCTCGGCAAACGTGTTGTTGGTGCCGAGACTCGGAGACTCGCTCGCGGGGCGCATCGACATCACAACATTGCTGCCGCTCTCCCGTGCGGAGATCTCCGGCCGCCAGTCCTCGTTCCTGACGCATCTGCAGGACGGATCGTTCAGCGGCGGCCGAAGTGAGCGGCTCGGCCCGGAGCTTGCCGAAATAGTTGCTGGCGGCGGATACCCCGAGGCCCTGGCGCGCACGAAGCCAGACCGGCGAGAGAGCTGGCTCGTCGACTACATCGACACGATCCTGCAGAAGGACGTGCGTGACT
>JAHFCS010000051.1 GCA_023249395.1 Gemmatimonadota bacterium | reverse complement strand
TTGAGCCGCGCGAGAGGCTCGGCATCGCCGGCGACAGCATCGGCCGCGGCGGTGTCGGTCATTCTGTTCATCAGCTCAAGATAATGTCGAACGTCGCTCCGCGTTCGGACGGGATGAGCAGAAGCTCGCCACCGTGGTTGTCGCGAATGATGCGACGGGCGAGCGGAAGCCCGATTCCCCACCCGTGTTCCTTCGTGCTGAAGCCAGGCTCAAAGATCCGCTTCCCCAGCTCGCGAGGCACACCGGGCCCGCTGTCGGACACCCGGACGCGGACACGCCCTTCAGGAAGCGGGGTCGCGGATATCTCCACCCGCCCGTCGCGGCCGGCGAGCGCGTCGATGGCATTCTTGGCGAGCGATTCGATCGCCCACTCGAGAAGCACCGGGTACCCGCTGACGACCAGGGGCTCGTCACTCCCAGTCGAAGCCACCGTGACACGCTGGGCGAGCGTCGGCACCCGCGCCCTGAAATAGGTCGCAACACGCTCGACGAGCTCGCCAATGTCCACCTTCTCCATCTTCGGAGGACGCCCAATACGCTCGAAGCGATTGGCAACGCGCTTCAGCCGCTCGAGGTCGGCGTCCATGTGCGTGAGCGCGCTCATCGTCATCGGATCGCCTTCGGCCTCACGCAGCAGCTCGATCCAACCGCTCAAGCTCGACAATGGAGTGCCGAGCTGGTGCGCCGACTCGCGGGCCATTCCAGCCCAGATCTGCTCCCGGTCTGCCCGCCCGCGCGTACGGATCGCATAGGCCCCGGCGAGGAGAAACATCCCGATGAGCAGCGACTGAAGGAGCGGGATGATGCGGAGCCCGCGCACCAGAGGCGTATTTCCGTAGTGAACCGTGCCGAGCTCGCCTTCGACGATCGCGCGGTTCTGCATGTCGAGCGTGCGGACATATTCCCTGACTTCGGCCGAATTGAGCGGAGCGTCCATCGGCAGGTTGGCGGCAGCGGTGGGATTTCCGCGACTATCGGTGATGATCAGCGGAACCCCGGATTCGCGGATGTGCTTCGACAGATCGAGGAGAGCGCCGTTGGCGGCTTCTGGGGACGGATCATTCAGTCCGTCATACACGCGGGCGTACATCAGGCCGACGCGCGACGCCTCGCGCTTCAGCTCACGCACGACCCCCTGAGTGTAGATGACATACCAGATAAGGAGCGCGGAAACGCAGACTGATACGATGGTGACCGGAGCGAGCCGGCGCACGTTCAGCCCAGCCGGTCGGCGCCGACGTACGGCCTGAGCGCGTCGGGAAGCGTGACTGTCCCATCGGGATTCTGAAAATGCTCGAGCAGCGCCGCCATCACTCGTGGAAACGCGAGACCGGATCCGTTGAGAGTGTGTACAAAGCGCGGCTTCCCTCCCTCCGGCGGACGGTACCGGATGTTGCCGCGTCGCGCCTGATAGTCGGTAAAAAGGCTGCACGAAGAAACCTCGAGCCATGCACCCACACCTGGAGCGAATACCTCGAGGTCGTACGTCTTGGCGCTGGCGAAGGTCGTGTCGCCCGCAGAAAGCAGAACGACGCGGTACGGAAGCTCGAGCAGCCGCAGAACTTCTTCTGCATGTCCGGTGAGCAGCTCCAGCTCCGCCTCCGAGCTCTCGGGCGTCGAGTAACGCACGAGCTCGACCTTGTCGAACTCATGGACGCGAAGCAGTCCCCGCGTGTCCTTGCCGGCCGCTCCCGCCTCGCGGCGGAAACAGGGTGAGTACGCGACGAATCCCTTCGGAAGCTCCCCTGCTCCGATTATCTCGTCGCGGTACACATTCGTCACCGGGACCTCTGCCGTAGGAATCAGAAACAGATCGTCGTTGCCCAGGGCGTACATGTCGTCCTCGAACTTTGGTAGCTGCCCTGTCACGGTCATCGACGCACGATTGACGACAACCGGCACCCAAAGCTCCTCGTAGCCGTGTTCGCGAGTGTGAAGGTCGAGCATCATGTTCATCAAGGCGCGAACCAGCCGCGCGCCATGGCCGCGGTAGAGAATGAAGCCGGAGCCGCTGAGCTTCGCGCCGCGCTCGAAATCGACCAGGCCGAGCCTGGTGCCGATCTCCCAGTGCGGCTTGACACTCCCCTTCTCGCGGGGCGTTCCCCATTCGCGCAGCACCGAGTTGCATTCCTCGCCGCCCTCGGGAACATCGGCGAGAGTCACGTTCGGAATCTCGAGCATTGCGTTGGTCAATTCTGCCTGCAGCGTCGCCAGCTCGCCCTCCAGTCGCGCGATCTCTTCCCCGAGATTCCGCGATTGAGAGAGCAGATCATCTGTGTCTTCACCGGCTTTCTTGCGTCGGCCGACTTCCTGACTGATGCTGTTGCGCGAAGCTTTTCGCTCCTCGACAGCCTGAATGATCCCGCGGCGTTCCGCATCAACCGCTTGTGCTCGTTCAATCACCGGGCCGAGTGAATCGAGCTTCCCGCGTCGGCGCATGCCTTCGCGGAGCGTGTCCGCGTGCTCCCGAACCATGCGCAGGTCGTGCATGGCTACTTTCCGGGAATGCCGTCGAGGAAAGACCTGAACCCGCAGTTGGGGTCCAACACTGTGCGAATGGCGATGGTGCGCGTTGCCGGATCGATCGTGTCGATCACGACTTTCGTGTAGATGTTCGGCGAGATGTTGAACGCGCACAGGTCGCCTGTCGTGCCGCGATTGGCTTCGACGACCAACACTTCTCCCGGCCCGGCCACGACCGCACTGTCGGTCGGGTAGGTGCCGGTCGGAGCAGAATCCAGCGAGTCGAAGGCGACGGCGACTTTTCTCAACCCGACTGGACGGTCGCCGCCGATCGAGCTGACGATCAGCTTCACCGGATAGACGACGGCCTTGCCTTCGGAGTTGATGTCGAACGCTATGTCGAAGTTGGCATTACCGTCCACGCGCGTTGCCACACGCCCGACTGTGTTGAGACCGCTCGGATATGCGGGCGGCGTACCGGTGAGCGCAAAGATCGTGAACGAGTCCGCTATGGTCGGAAGCGTGGCAGCGAAGGGATTGGTACTATCGCAACCGGCAAGGAGCACGAGCGCGGCGGCAACGCCGGCGATTGATTTTCGAAGATTCATACGATCCAAAAGAGAGATGGCGGCGAGTGGGCCGCAGCTTTCGATAATACCCTGTAAATCGTGTCAGTTCAAGGAATTGGCCGCTTGACTTCACCCTCTGCGCGGTCTAGCTTCGCAGCACTTACGACGGATTTACCGATGCCGAGCATTCGCGACCTCACCGTCGCCATTCGACAGCGGCCCGGCATCGAAGCAGTGGTTGTGCTCGGCCGCGATGGGCTGCTGATCGACGCCCAATCCACCATTCCAGTCAACCCAGAGGATTTGGCAGCGCGGATCCCGGGACTGGTTGCTTCGGCCGATGAGATAGGCCATACGACGCAACGCGGTGAGATGCGACTCGCGCTCGTCGAGCACGAGAACGGATACGCCATCGTGTCAGCCGTCGGAGATAACGCCCTCCTCTGCGTTCTCACCGACACCACCGCCGATCTTGGAATGCTGCTCTTCGACGTCCGGCGGCATCGCCAGGCAATCGCATCGATCCTATAGCCCAGACACACAGCAGATGACGACCGACCAACAGACCGAAGAGCGCCACATCCTGGTGGCCGACGACGAGGCGCACATCGGACGAATCATCAAGATCAAGCTCGAACAGGGGCCATTCCGGGTGTCTCTCGCCTTCGACGGTCAGGAAGCGATCGACATCCTCGAGCGCGAGAACGGCGCGGATCTGGTCGTGCTCGACCTGATGATGCCTCGACTCAGTGGCCTCGACGTGCTCGACCATATGCGGTCGCGTCCGGAGTGGCGCGACATTCCGTGCGTCATCCTCACCGCCGCAGGCGAAGCGAAATACGAGCAGGACGCACGCGAAGGCGGAGCAACCGAATTTCTGACAAAGCCATTCAGCCCGAAGAAGCTCTACGGGCTGATCGCTCAGCTCACAGGCGTCGGCGCTGACGACGGCACGGAAATTCCCGAGGGCACGGATTGAGTCGCTGGGGCGTAATCCTGGCCGGCGGCATCGGCTCCCGTTTCTGGCCGCTGAGCACTCCGAGCCGGCCCAAGCAGATGCTTCCACTTGTCGACGACAAGCCGCTCCTCGTCAACACGCTCGAGCGCATTCAGCCGATCGTTCCGGCCGAGCGGACACTCGTCCTCACTTCCGAAGCACTCCGCGACGTTGTCGCCGGCGCCGCTCCACGCATTCCACGCGAGAACGTCATCGCCGAACCTCGGCCAGTCGGCACCGCAGGCGCACTGGCCTGGGCGGCGCAGGAAATCGATCGACGGGCGGGCGGCGAAGTCGTGATGATCTGCCTGCATGCGGACTGGGCGATCGGCGACGACAATGCTTTCCGCGAAACTCTCCTCGCTGCGGAGAGAGTAGCGATGACGGAAGGCGCTCTCGTTACGGTCGGCATCGTCCCGACGCGCGCTGATACCGGCTTCGGCTACATCCAACCGGGCGAGCGCACCGAGAGCGGCGCGTTCGATGTGCGGCGCTTCGTGGAGAAACCAACACGGGAGCGCGCGGAATGGATGCTCCACGAGGGCTACCTGTGGAATTCGGGAATATTCGTCTGGAGAGTGGCGGATTTCCTGGCCGAGATCCGCGCGGTAACGCCGGAAGTATCCAATGCACTCGCGACCCAACGCGCCGGATCCTCTGCAGCTCGATTCTTCGACGCCATCACTCCGATCTCAGTGGACGTCGGCGTTCTCGAGCGGAGCGGACGTGTCCGTGTGCTGCCCGGAGATTTCGGCTGGGACGATGTCGGGACCTGGGGGGCTTTGAGACGCGTAAAGCCTGAGGACGAGAGCGGCAACATCACAGCGGGCCGAGTCTACGCGATGGAATGCACAGGCAATGTCGTCCACGCCGAGGACGGAGTTGTCGTTCTCTATGGAGTGAGCGATCTCGTCGTCGTCACGAGAGCGGGTATTACACTGGTCACGACCGCCGACCGGTCGGCTGCCCTCAAGGAGCTTGTCGATTCGCTCCCCGAGGAGTTGAGGGAGATGAAATGAGCGCCCTGTACCTGTACGACGACGCGCGGGGTCGGGCATTTCAACCATTCACTCTGACCCGTCCGGCGTCAGAGCTGATGGCTGGAGCCGAGATCATACGGGCGAGATGGGAGCGCATTCTGGAAACAAAGGCCGCCGGCTTCATCGGAGCGTCTCACCTCGCGAGCTTCGAGGAGACCAACGCTCCCCCGAGCGTTGGTCTCGATGATTTGATTCCCGCTGGATCTTTCATCGCCAATTCGCGGTTCGTCCCGTCGATCGGCAAGAGCGTTGGTGGCGCCCTGCGGCAGGCGGCAGGCGCATGCGCGTTTCATTGCGGCGACGAGATCTGCGCCGTGAAGACGAGACAAGACATCCGCGCCTCCGAGCTCGCCGAAGGGACTCTCCCGCTTGCGGCGCTCTCACATGGATCCGACAGTTGCACAGCCGCGGGCAAGTGGCTGAATAATGTCTGGGACCTTATCGGCACGCTCGCCGACCAGTTGGCCGAGGACATTCCGCAGCTCGCATCCGCGCTGCCCACCTCAGCTGCCGGCAACGCAATAGTTCTCGGGAAGTTTGCCGTCTATTGCGAAGCAGGTGCGGAAATAGAGCCCTACGTCGTACTCGACGCTTCGGCGGGACCGATTCTCATCCGGAGAGGCGCCACGATCTCATCGTTCAGCCGGATCGTGGGCCCGAGCTACATTGGAGAGAACGCCACCGTGGTGAGCGATACGGTGAGGGGCTGCTCGATCGGCGAGGCGTGCAAGGTGAGAGGGGAGATAAGCAACTCAGTCATGCTCGGCTATTCGAACAAGGGTCACACCGGCTTCGTCGGTCACTCATACCTTGGCCGATGGGTGAACCTCGCCGCCGGCACGACGACGAGCAATCTCAAGAACACATATGGAGCGGTTCAGATGTGGACGCCCTCCGGCATGCGCGATACCAAGTCACAATTTCTCGGAACGATGTTCGGAGATCATGTGAAGACGGGCATCGGGACGATGCTGAATACGGGCACCGTCGTTGGCGCCGGGGCCAATATTTTCGGGGGAAGAGTGACCGAGAAGTACGTGCCTGCGTTTGCGTGGGGCGATGGTGAGCCGTATGGCACTTACGACATCGAGAAGTTCACTGAGGTTGCCGAGCGTATGATGGCACGCCGCGACGTCGAGCTCAGCCAGAGCGGACGGAAGCTCCTATTCGATGCGTTCGCGCTGAGCAGAGGCTAGTCGGGTGATCGTCCGCGTACTGGGAAGCGGAAGCAAGGGCAACGCGGTGCTGCTCGAGGCGGGTGGAACGCGCGTGCTCATCGATGCGGGCTTTTCTCCGAAAGGCATGGAGAAGCGCCTTGCCGTGATGGAGGTGCCTCCGGCATCGATAGAGGCAGTGATCGTGACTCACGAGCACAGCGATCACGTCAGCGGTGTCGTCGCCTGCTCGCGACGGTGGGGATGGCGCATTCTGGCGAGCGCGGGCACGTGCACCGGCAGTGCGTCACTCGCCCGGGCATCGGTCGAGAGGATTTCGACTACCGGAAACGTCACGATCGGCGAGCTGGACCTCGCGACGATCAGGTTATCGCACGACGCGAACGAACCGATGGCGGTGGTCGCCACGTCGAGAGAGACGGGAGCCCGCGCGGGCATCGTCTACGATCTGGGTGTGTTCACCGAAGCTGTCAGGCGCGCGGTGCACGGCGTGGACATCCTGATGATCGAGGCCAACCACGACGTCGCGATGCTTCGGCGAGGCCCCTATCCACCTGTGCTGCAACGCAGGATCGCCAGTCGTCATGGGCATCTGAGTAACGACGCCGCCGCCGCTGCGGCGAGCGCGTGCGTGCACCCTGGGTTGAGCCACGTCGTTCTAGCTCATCTGAGCCAGAACAACAACACGCCGAAGATCGCGCTCGAGACCGTGCGTGCGGCACTCGCACGGACGGACTTCGCTGGTGAGCTGACCGCGGCCTCGCAGGGCCGGGTAACTGGTCCGTTCACCCCGAAGGGAATGCCCTATCGCGGACCAGCACAGCTCCAGCTCGCGCTTTAGCCCGGGCGATGCCGCTCGGCGGCGAGAGCCTCTTCGATGGCAGCGAAGAGACCACGGATGTCGTCCATCGTCGTCCTGAAGCCGAGAGTGCACATTCGGAGCGAGTATGCACCGCGAAGCCGAGTCGATGAGATGAGGTACCTGCCTCCAGAGACCACTCGGCTGTTGATTCTCTCGTTGAGCGCATCGAGAGCTCTCGCATCTTCGCCGTCAACCGCCCGCGCCCGGAAGCAGACGATCCCAAACTGCGCCGGCGAGAGGACCTCGAAATCTGCGGATTCACGCACAAGCATCTCGAGAAGCATCGCGCGCTCCATCGCCATCTCGATTGCTCGTCCAATCGCATCGGTACCGAAGTAATTCACCGACAGCCAGATCTTGAGGGCACGCGAGTATCGGGTTAGCTGCTCGCCGCGGTCCGCGAAGTTCACTTCTTCCTCGCCCGGCTGCACGTCCGTCAGGTATTCGGGCATGATGCGGAAGGCTGATGTCAGCTTCGCCGTGTCGCGAACGAGCAGGCAGCCGCACTCGAAAGGAACGAACAGCCACTTGTGGGGATCGAGCGTGAGGCTGTCCGCCCGCTCGATTCCGCTCAGCTTCGTCTTCCCTTTCGACGTGAGTGCTGCGAATCCCGCGTAGGCAGCGTCGATGTGCAGCCACAGCTTTTCAGCGACGCAGTAGTCGGCTATCTCCTGGAGCGGATCAACGGCGCCCGTATTCGTCGTTCCGGCGCTGGCAACGACCATGAAGGGAGTGCACCTCGCGGCACGATCTGCGGCGACTGCACGCTCGAGCTCATCGGTGACGATGCGGTACTGCTCGTCCATCGCCACAAGGCGGATGTTCTCGCGCGGTATCCCCGCGATCCACGCCGCCCGTGTCACCGATGAGTGGGCCTGCTCCGAGGTGAAGATGGTGAGCCGAGAGATGTCGCCGCCGGCTTCGATCGCCGCGTGACGTGCAGCGACGACCGCAGCGAGATTGGCCGCCGAGCCACCGGTAGTGAGTATGCCGCCGCTGGTGGGCGGCATTCCCATCCATTCGCGGAACCAGTCGAGGACGACGATCTCGACCTCGTTCGGCCCAGCCGCAACCGGCCAGACTCCGGCAAAGAAATTGTAGCCGCTCGCGAGCCAGTCGCCGAGCACCGCGGGAAATCTGGGACAGCTCGGCACGTAGGCGAGAAAGCCGGGGTGCGGCTCGCGCGCGTGATAAGGAAAGACGCTCTGTTGAAGCGTCGAGATCAGCTCCTCGAAATCGACGCCGTGTCGTGGCGCGGAGCGGGCAAGTGCCCGGCCCAGCTCGGCGCGCGGCAGCGAGGCGATCACCGGCTCTTTCCGGATCGTTCCCAGGTGCTCGGAGACGATGTCGGCCACCCTGTGCCCGAGTCGGCGCATCGTCTCCTGATCGAGGTCGAGCGGAGAGCGCGTCATCGATTCCTCAGTCTCCGCCAACTATTTCCCGACCTCGATGGCGGGGAGGCCCGCGGCCGTAAGCTGTGCGTTGAGCGCGGGGAGGTCCTTCGTGTTCAGTGCCTCCCACGTTGCAATCGCGGCCGCAGCTCGGGTTGCGACATCGTTTGCGGCGGCGACTGCCTGAGCTGTTGGAGGCATGTCGGCGCTCTCGAACGTGTCGAGCAACGCCAGCGCCTGACGACTGAGGCGCGTGAGATTGCTTGTCGCCGCGCTCGCCGCAGACGGTGCGGCCGCTCCCTCGAGGCCGGCAGCACGCTCATCGAGCCCCGTTAGCGCCGTTGCCAGCGGACCAGTGCCCGCTCTTGCAAGCCGGTCCTTGAGTGCAGAGCGCAGCGAGTGCAGGCCGGCGATCGCCGGCGCCGCATCCCACGTCACGCGAGCCATTGTCAAGGCGAGATCGTGCTGCTGCACGAGCTCACCGGAGGTCATCTTCACCCGCGGATCGATCTTGACAACGAAGGGCGCCACCACGCTGCGGCCGTCGGCGGCGAGCTTGACCGTATACTTTCCCGGCAACACAGGGGGTCCTACAGGCTCGAGCGGTGTGTCACCGACGATTGCGGAAATCGGGTAAGAAAAGCTCGCGCCGGCCGGCCGCGTGTAGTGGAGATCCCAGACGAATCGATGCGAGCCGGCCGCACTCGACAGAATCTGCGGCGGTCTGACCCAATAGGTCGGAACGTTCAGCTGGCGCGAGATTGAATCCGGGACGTCGGCGCTCGAGTATCGGCGCACCATCTTGCCCGCTGCGTCGAAAATCTCCAGAGTCATCGGGCCGCGCGCGTTGTTCTTCAGATAGTAGTAGATGATTGCACCGTCCGGCGGGTTCTTTCCCGCTGGCTCTTCGGGCGGAAGCGGAGTATCCGTATTCTTGTTCCGCCGGAAGCGATACGTCGCGCGCGGCGGGAACATGTACAACTCGCCCAGCGTGGCGCGACTGCCCGGCAGCATGTTGGCGGGCAGCTTTGTGTTGGCGGGGACAAGCGCACGAAGCGGCGACATGTCGTCAAGGATCCAGAACGACCGTCCGTGAGTCCCGACGACGAGGTCGTCGTCGTGAATCACCAGATCACG
>JAHFCS010000510.1 GCA_023249395.1 Gemmatimonadota bacterium | reverse complement strand
GCCGGCGTTTCTGATGCGTTCCGAGACTGCGCTCGGATTTCGCGTGGCGATGAACAAATGCTCGGGCGCAAAACGGTTCGCGACTTCGATCGCCTGCGCGACGTCATCGACCCGAAGCACGCCGCCCGTGCGGCGGACGGATTCACGAATAATGGCGCGGCGGGGTTGCGAGTCGATGATGTTGCGGATCGCGGTTTCGATCCTTGCTGCGGCCTTGGCGCCAACCGCAAGGACGAGGGCCGTCGCCCGGACATCGTGTTCCGCCTGGGCGACAACTTCGCGCGCAACCAGCGCCGCACTTGCAGTATCGTCAGCGATGACGAGCAGCTCGCTGGGACCGGCGGGCGAATCGAAAGCAACGACATCAGTCAACTGGAGCTTTGCTTCAGCGACGAATGCATTGCCTGGACCGACGATCTTGTCGACTGGTGGAACGCTTGCCGTGCCGAATGCCATTGCGGCAATGGCGCCCGCTCCGCCGACGGAGAACACCCGATCGACGCCAGCAATCTCCGCCGCGGCGAGAATTACGGCGGCCGGAATGCCGTCGCTCGCCGGGGGTGAGCAGAGAATGACCTCCTCGACACCGGCAATTCGTGCGGGTATGGCACCCATCAGGACGCTGCTCGGATAGAGAGCACTGCCTCCGGGAGCGTAGACGCCGACGCGCGCCAACGGATCGGCGCGACGGGTGATTACCACCCCCGGTTCTACCTCGACGCGCCGAGTCTGCGGCAGCAAGGCATGGTGAACTCGCTCAATGTTCCGGACGGCGTGCTGCATTACCTGGATCAACTTCGGATCGACAGCGCTGAAGGCGTCGCGAATAACCTCGCGCGGAACCTCGAGTGTCTCGAGCGTAACGTGATCGAGGTCGCGAGCCAGGGAGAAGAGGGTGCGGTCACCGTCCGCGCGAACTCGCTCGATGATACCGCGGACGATTCCGGCTATCGCTGTGTCGCGTGAAGCCGGGCGGTCGAACAACAGCCGGCCGTCTTCGGCTGATAGCGCGGAGAACTCTCCTGAATATCGGAACGTCGTCGAAACCGGGGAGACGGAGGTCGTCATGGCATCAACCGTTCGATGCGGGTCAGGAGTATCCCTTCCGCCCCGAGCCGCTTGAGCGCCGCAATTGTGCGGTACACAGAGACCGCTGGAACGACAGCGTGAACCGCCACGTGCACACCGCCGTCAAGGATATCCACCACTGTCGGCCCATTCAGCCCCGGGAGAATCTCCTTCACACGATCCAGCGCCGATCGAGGTACATTCGCCATCAGGTATCGTTTGCTGCGCCCGCGTATCACCGAGTCGAGCGCGCCGATCAGCTCCTCCAGAGATCTCCGTTTTTCAGCCTGCCAGCCGCTCGATTCAATCGATGTCGCAAAGAGCCGCGCAGTGGATTCCATCACAGTGCAGATTTCCCGCAGTCCGTTGGTTTTCAGCGTCGACCCGGTCGAAGTGATATCGACGATGAAGTCGGCGATTCCCAGGTGAGGGGCGATCTCCGCTGCACCTGACATCGGGACGATCTGAACCGGCTTGCCGGCATCGCGAAAGAACCGGCATGCAATTCCGGGAAACACCGTTGCGACTCTTGCATCGTCGGGCATGTCTGCCACCGACGTGACTGCAGCATCTTCGCGTCCCGCGACGACCACTCGGCAGCGCCCAAACTCGAGATCGAGCAGTGACTCCAGATCCCGCCTGGATTCGGAGACGAGATCGAAGCCGGTTATACCGGCGTCGGCGGCGCCATCGGCGACGAACTCGGCAACGTCCTGCGCGCGAACGAAGATCGCCTCGAACTCGCCGCCGAGTGATGCAGCGAGTGCTCGGTCGCCGCTTACCTGGACATCGAGCCCGGCCTGATTGAATAGCTCCCGTGAGTCCTCGGAGAGCCGACCTTTATTTGGAAGTGCGATTCGAAGCATCGGTGTCTGGGGTTGAAAACAAAAAAGGCCCGTCCGGAGTGGACGGGCCGAGGCGCGGTTGCGCCCGAGGACAGTTCAGCGGTTAAACGTGCACGCGCTCCCTGCCCCAGCCCGTCGAGCTGTGGTTGAGATGCGAGTGATGGAAAACCGTCGAGAAGATAATCATGACTGAATCAACATATGCGATGTGGCCGAACGTGGCAACTCCCCAGTGCTCAAGCCTTCGCGCCTCTGTTTCCCGCGATTTCGGCAACACCTTCGATCAGACGCTCGATCTCGTCCGCAGTCGTGTAGCAGGCGCAGCCGGCGCGAACGAGCCCTTCCGGCCCAAGGCCGAGCCGCTCGATCACCGTCGCCGCGTAAAAATCACCGTGGGACAGGAATAACCCCTTAGCAGCCAGACGCCGCGCGACCTCGGTCGATGCGACTCCGTTCACTGTGAACGACACGGTCGGAGTCCTGGGCCGGTCTGGTGGCGGGCCGTAGACACACACGTGAGGTATCTCTTTCAGTCCTTCCCACAGTGATTTGACCAAATCGTCGCTTCGCCTTTGCAATGCGTCGTAAGCCAGAACGATTCGCTCGCGGCGCGAGTCACCGTCGGCGAGGAAGGCCAGAAAGTCCACCGCGGCTCCAGCTCCCACAATTCCTTCGTGGT
>JAHFCS010000050.1 GCA_023249395.1 Gemmatimonadota bacterium | reverse complement strand
TCATCACGAGGAGACTCGCCGCGGAAGCGGCGATCCAGACACCCGGAAGCCGGCGCAGCCGGAGCAGGCCGAGCGGAAGCAGCCAGCCGAAGGAATAGAGGACCTCGCGGTTGAACGCGGTCTTCGAAAATGCTTCGCCGAGATCGGAAAACATTCGCGGGTTTGTAACGAGCTGCCACGGAAAAACGATGGTGCCCGTCAACACCGCGCGGACAATTACCAGAGTGGCGCCTTGGGCGAGAAACAGCATGGCCGTCGCGAGGTAGGCGGATCGTCGGCCGCTCTTTGACGACGCAAGTCGCCAACTCCAGGCGATGCAGAATGCGAGCAGTAGTGGGACGGTCGTTTCTTTCCCGAGCGCGCCCACGATTCCGATTAAGGGGATGAGCGCCCAAGCCTCGTTGAACAACGCCCACGTTACCGCCAGCAGCGCCCACGCTTCAACCGAATCCACGAGACCCGCAAGCTGAACGTTTGCGATGTTGAAGGTGAGCAGGTAAAGCAGCGAGGCGACCGTGGCGACATGCCGATCGCCGGTGACTCGCTCGCCAATGCTGAGAAGAAGAACAGCCGCCCACGCGACAAAAAAGGCGTTGACGATGAGGAGCCCGAGGAAATCGGGATTCCATGCTCCGATGTGTCCGGCTGACACCCGGGAGATTGGGCGCGCGAGCAGTGGCACGAGGACCCGAAGCTCCTGCTGGGCCGTCCACGCCGCGGTGCCGTTCACCATCTCGACGTAGCGCTGTGTGTCCTTCAGTCCTTCTACATCGCTCGGATTGTACCGGTGCAGCCCTGGATAGCCCAACCCCAGAGAGATCACGAAAAAGAGAAACCCGAGAATGAGCCTCGCGCGCACGGAGGAACGCTGAAGGTAGTTGGGCGCGGATGCAAGTCTGAGAGATCTCGCTCGGCTGTGGCTAACTACTATTACGTGATGCCCCGCCCCATACCACCCCCGCGCGAATCGGGCTTTACGACCAATCGCCTTTACTGGGCGCGCTACGGTCCGCCGGGTGCTCCTCAGCTCGTGGTTCTCCATGGCGGACCAGGCGCTCACCACGATTATCTCCTCCCGCAGATGCTCCACCTCGCGGAGCGCTACCAATTGCTCTTCTACGACCAGCGCGGAGGGGGCAAATCGCAGTCCCATGATCGTGAGCCCATTAGCTGGCGCACTCATGTCGAGGATCTCGCCGCAGTCGTGCGCGAGCTCGGTGTCGATCCGCTGTCGATCGTCGGCTACTCCTGGGGCGGGCTGCTCGCGGTTCTCTATTCACTCGAGGCGGCCGAGAACGCGGCCATGCCGGCGCCCTCACGGCTGGTTCTGATCGACCCCGCTCCGCTCGCCAGACGTTATCGCAAGGAGTTCGAGGCGGAGTTCGCGAAGCGGCAGCAGGGGCCGCCGATCCAGCGGATGCGCGAGGAGCTGGCACAGTCCGGCCTTCGTGAAACAGACCCCGATGCCTGGCGCCAGCGGAGTTTCGAGCTCAGCGTCGCCGGATATTTTTCCCACCCCGAAAATGCCCGCGACCTCACTCCTTTTCGTGTCATGGGGCGGATACAGCAATCCGTGTGGGATAGCCTCGGCGATTACGATCTCATTCCGCGCCTCGGCAGCATTCGCTGTCCGACCCTCTTTGTTCATGGGCGTGACGATCCCATTCCGGCGGCGTCTTCCATCGAGGGCGCGAAGGCAATGAAGGCCCAGCTCGTGCTGCTGGACGACTGCGGCCATGTGCCGTACGTTGAGCGGCCGGCAGAGTTGTTCGCCGCGGTGGACGCGTTCCTCGCCGAAACCGACCCCAAGTGAGCCGCAGCTAGAAATGTCCGACTACGGAATCGTTCAGCAGCACCTATCGACGATCGAGATGGATGGCAAGCCGTGCGATGTCTCGGTCCGCATCGCATACGACGGCATCGAGTACATCGGCCGTCTTTACTTCAGCGACCCGGTCACGGGCCACGGAATGCCTGATCACGGCGCGATTCCCGGGCGCACGGTGGAAGAGGCGGTGCAGTTCGCCCGTCGCCTGACACTCGAGGATTTCACCCGCCGCTACCATCGCGCCCGCGCCGACAAGCGCCGCTACACCGCGCTGCGCAAGGCAACCGACGAGATGCTGATGAAGATCAAGTATCTCAATCGCGTATCGATCAACATGCGACGCGGACTCCTCGACGCCGAGGGCGCGAGGCAGGAGATCGAGCTCATCCAGCGGCAGCTCCACGAGATGATCGACCGCCTGCCGGGACAGGCCGGGCTGGAGGAGTAGAGGGGTCTATATTGCGGGAATGGACTCCCGGCGCAGCAAGATGACCTCCCGGAAACAGGCGCGCAAAAAGCCGAAACGAAAACGCGCTCCCGAGCTCGCGGCGCACGCACTCGAGATTCTGGCGCGGCTCAAGCGCGAGTATCCCGACGCTCATTGCGAGCTCGACTTCGAGACGCCACTTCAGCTCCTTGTCGCAACGATCCTCAGTGCTCAGTGCACCGATAAGCGGGTCAACATGGTGACGCCTGAGCTCTTCCGGACATTCCCCACCGCGCGCGATCTCGCCGCCGCCGAAACCGAGCGACTGGAGGACTTGATTCGGAGCACCGGATTTTTTCGCAACAAGACGAAGAGTCTCCTTGGAATGTCGGCCGCGATCGTCGACCGGCACGGCGGCGAGGTGCCACGCACGATGGAGGAGTTGGTGAAGCTACCCGGCGTCGGTCGCAAGACGGCGAACGTCGTGCTCGGGAACGCTTTCGCCACCAATGAAGGGGTCGTCGTCGATACGCATGTCGGCCGCCTCGCTGTTCGCCTCGGCCTTACCAGCGACACCGATCCAGTGAAGGTCGAGCAGACGCTGATGCGTCTTTTCCCTCGCGAAGATTGGGCGCTGCTGTCGCATCTGCTCATCTTCCACGGCCGCCGGGTGTGCATGGCACGTGCGCCGAAGTGCGGAGAATGCGTGCTCAACGACATCTGCCCGGCGAGCCGCGTTTAATGTTATCATTCATCGACTTTCCCACGCCCTCAACATGACCTTACACGCAACAATCGAGACCAATCGCGGCACAATGAAGGCCGAGCTGTACGACGAAGCGGCGCCGAACACTGTCGCCAACTTCGCCAAGCTCGCCAACGACGGCTATTACGACGGTGTGAAGTTTCACCGGGTGATTCCCCAATTCGTCGTCCAGGGAGGGGATCCGCTGTCGCGCGATCTTCCCGAGGGCGATCGCCGCATCGGCACAGGCGGGCCGGGTTACAAAATAGACTGCGAGACGGACAGCAACCCGTATAAGCACGAGCTTGGATCGCTATCCATGGCGCACGCCGGGAAGAATACCGGCGGCAGTCAGTTCTTCATCGTCCTCGACGAGAAGAGCACACGCCATCTGAATGGCGTGCACACGGTTTTCGGGAAGGTCACCGATGGACTCGGCGTCGTGAAGAGCATACGGCAGAACGACTCGATGACGAAGGTCAGAGTGTCTGACGCCCCTGGCTCGAAGGAGTAGCAGATGGCCCCCCGGAAAAGCACCGATCTGAGCGCCGCGCTCACCGGACTGCTTCTCGGCGGCTCAGTTCTGTTCCTGCTCCTGCTGACGATCGTCTGGCTCACCAACAGGCATTTCGAGGGGAAGAAGGAGGGCGAGACACAGGCAGCCCCCGCAGCCGTCGCGCCCGCTGGGACTCCCGCTCCGCTTCCGCCGCCCGCCCCCGGAACCCCCTAGCACGCCCTGCGTAGCGCCCCCGCAGGGCGCGCCAACATGTCCCGTGGCAAGCTCGTATTCCGTGTTCCGAGCCGGAAGATGCCATTGGTTGACGTTCGGGCCAACAACTGACGGTGCCGATGCGTATTCCTGATGAGGAACGCGCACTTGTCGCAGCCGCTCAGGCGGGTGACCAGGGGGCTTTCGCGGGGCTGGTACGTCTCCACCAGAGACGAGCCTACCTCGTTGCCCGCGCGATCGTCACGGTGCATGAAGACGCCGAGGATGCGTTGCAGGATGGTTTCGTACGCGCGTTTCAGGCTCTCGACCGATTCGATCCGACGCAGACTTTCAGCGCATGGTTGAACCGGATCGTGGCCAACGCGGCGCTCGATCTCATGCGGCGGCGAAAGGTTCGCAGCGCCGAAGAGCTGAGCGACGCGCTTGGATCGCCGTTCAAGGATCCGGCGGAGAGCGCGGAGCTGCGCGAGCGCCTGACGAAAGCGCTTGCAAAGCTTCCGGAGCGTGCGCGGTCGGTGATCGTGCTGCACGATGTCGAGGGCTATACGCACGTCGAGATTGGCAAGATGCTCGGGATACCGGGCGGAACGGCACGATCGGATCTGCACCACGCGAGGCAGCGGCTTCGCGAGTTACTGAAGGACCTGAGAGGTTGACGATATGAGCGACGAACTGAAATTCCCTGATCCATCCGCACGACGGGACGTGCGCGACAGCGGCGCGCTCGACGACCGGATAGCCCGATTGATTCACGAAGCGTATCTGCCCCCGGTAGCCTCCGGCGAGGCGCAGAACGCGTACTGGAACACGCTCGAGAGCAGGATCATGGCTCGCGTCGCCACCGGTGATCCGGCGGGCGGTGATGAGGGATTGTGGTCGGTGCTGGGACGCTGGGCACAGGTGGGCCTCGTTGCCGCGGCGGCGATTTTCGCGATTGCCGGAGTGGTGGGCAACCGCCTCGGTGAGCCCGAGGAGCAGGTGGCATACGAGTCGGTCGTGCAGACGACGCCACCGGAAGCTCTTTCAGCGCCTGCTCAGCTCATCACCGCTTCGGACAAATCAGTCCAGCGTGATGCGGCTCTTCAGTACTTCCTCTCATACTGACGGAGTAGATGATGGAGCGCTCCAAGGGATTCGCGCTGTTGTTTCTGATTGGCGCCTTTATCGCCGGCGTGGCGATTGGGGTCGCAGCCGACCGCGTCGTGGAACACGATCGCCCGGGCCGCCACGGTCCGCGATCGCCCGTTGACCGCATGGCGCGCGAGCTGAATCTGAACGCCACCCAGCGCGCCGCTTTCGATTCGATACTCGAGGGCCGCCGCAAACAAATGCGCCAGCTGTTCGATCCGATCCGGCCTCAGATGGACTCGCTGATGAAGATCGGCGAGGTCATGGGTGACAGCACGCACGAGCAGCTCAAGCGGGTTCTCACTGCCGAGCAGCGGGTGAAGTTCGATCGAATGCACGCCGAAGCGAAAAAGCGTGGCGTCGATGCGCGCGCACGCTGGGATTCAGGCCGAGGAATGAGGAAACAGTAACTGACGATGAACAGCTTCAGAGCAATCCTTGCAACAGTCGTTCTGCTTCCAGCGATCTCCGCGGCTCAAGCACCGATGGACACAGCCGCGACTCCGATATCTCTGGCCGAGGCGATCCGCCTCGCGCAGCAGAACGCGCCGGCGACGGTGCAGGCGCGGGGTGCAATTCAGACGTCGTCGCTGAGCGTGAAGCAGGCGTACACCGCTTTCCTGCCGACCGTCAATCTTTCGGCTGGTACTTCACATCAGAGCGGCGACAGGTTCGATACGCAGGGCAACCTCGTGCCCTTTACCGGCAATCCGTCGAGTTACTCGACCGGCATGAACGCCAGTCTCCAGCTGTTCGACGGGGGCAGGCGCTTCTTCGACATCAAGAAAACGAAGGCCGACGAAGACGCCGCCGACGCTGGCGAGATTACGCAGCGCTACCAGGTCGCGCTTCAGGTGAAGCAGCAGTACTACAACATCCTCGCGGCGCGGGAATCAGAAAGCGCCGCGAACGCGCAGATCGCCCTCGCCGACCAGGAGCTGAGAGCCGCTACTCTCAGACTGCGGGCCGGAGTCGCAACCACCTCGGACTCGCTGCGATCGGTGATCCAGCTGGGCAACGCACGTCTCGCGCTTCTGACAGCGCAGAACAATCTGGGCCTCGCGAATGCGACGCTGACCCGTCTGGTCGCATCGCCGCGTCCGGTCACCGCCACTCCGTCGGACACGCTCGATCAGCAAGTCGTCATTCCGAGCCTCGCTGAGCTGGAGCCGTTGGTGCAGAAAGCCCCGGCGATCGAGCAGGCAAACGCCGAGCTGGCATCGGCCAAGGCCGCGTCCCGCTCGGCAAAGACCGCATATCTGCCGACCGTCAACATGAATTTCTCGAGAAGCGGAAGCGGGCTCGACCCCCGGTTCGGCCTCGGCGACAAGCGATACGCTTATAGCCAGAGCCTCAACTTCAGTCTCTCGTTTCCACTGTTCAACAATTTGAATCGCGAAGTATCGGTACTCCGTGCATCGGTGGCGGAGGACAATGCCGAGGTGACTTTGCGCGATGCCCGTCTCGCTGCGCATCAGACGCTGGTGCAGGCAGTCGGACAGATGACCACCGCCCAGCAACAGGTCGCGATACAGGCAGCATCGGTCACCGCCGCGATCGAGGACCTGCGCGTACAGCAGAGGCGTTACGAGCTGGGAGCGAGCACGCTTCTCGAGGTGCTCACGTCGCAGTCGACGCTCGACCAGGCGCGCACCGCACTCATAAGGGCGCGTTACGACTACCGCGTTGCGAAGGCGCAGCTCGAAGCGCTCATCGGACGCGATCTCTAGGAGTTACACTTGAAACGCAAGACAATTCTCGCGCTGGCCGGCCTCGCCGTCCTCGCGTGTTCAAAGAAGAAGGACGACGCGCTCACGATTCCGCTGGAGGCCATCACACGCCAGACGATCCTTGTCCAGGCGGAGGCGACGGGCGTCGTCGAGCCGATCAACGTCATCGAGGTGAAGTCGAAGTCCTCGGGCCAGATCGTCGCCATGCCGGTCGAGACCGGGACGCTCGTCAAGCCAGGGGATCTCATCGTCCAGCTCGATACGCGCGACACGCGGAATGCGTACGCGCAGGCGAAGGCGGATCTCGATGCGGCCAACGTCAATCTCAGAGTGTCGAAGCAGGGGATCGATCGCGCCGACGAGCTCTATAAGGAGCGCATCATCACCGCGGTGGAACGCGAGGCTGCACAGGTCAGCTACGCCAATGCGCAGGCCACGGTGTTGCGCAACCGCGCAGCGCTCGACATCAGAGCACAGGGACTGGAAGAGGCGACAGTGCGCGCTCCAGTCGCGGGAACGGTGATTGAAAAGCCGGTCGCGCTCGGTCAGGTCATCACTTCGGGGACGAACGCGGCAAACGGGGGGACGACGATCATCAGGATGGCGGATCTGGGCAAGGTCCGAGTCCGCACTCTGGTAAACGAGACTGACATCGGCAAAGTGCGGGCGGGACTCACGGCCATTGTCGTCGTGGATGCCTTCCCCGACCGGCCATTCACCGGAACGGTAGAGAAGATCGAGCCGCAGGCGACGATCCAGCAGTCGGTGACGATGTTCCCGGTGCTGGTGAGCATCGACAATCAGGCGCGGCTGCTGCTGCCGGGGATGAACGGCGAGGTCTCGATCCAGGTCGACCGTCGTGACAACGTTCTCGCGGTTCCCAACGACGCGGTTAGAAGTCCGAATGAGGTCGCGGCTGTCGCGCCCCTGCTCGGATTAGACCCTGATTCGGTTCGCGCTCAGCTCCGCAACCAAGGCAACGGGCAGCGTGTGGGTACCACTCAGGGGCAATCGCCGGCGGACACTGGCAGCAGCCGCGGTGAGCTCGCCAGCACCGCTGCGGTTCAAGGTGCGGGTCAGCGGAGTGGATTCAATCTCCCCGAAGTCACGGACAAGCAATGCGAGGCGGTGACTGCAGCGATGGCCAAGCACCCGGAGGTGCAGAAGAAGATCGCGGATCTGCGTACCCGTATGATGTCCGGTGAGCTGGACCGCCAGGCGATGCAGGCCGAGTTGCAGAAGATTTACGCTGCGATCGGACTCGATGCGGGTGTTGCAAGCGCTTGCAACTTCCGCCAGCGTGCGGCCGGCGGTGGCGCGGCCGCAGCGGGTGGGACAGCCGGCGCGGGTGGCACATCAGCAGCCGGCCGAGGTCAGGGCGGACGGAGAGGAATGGTGTTCGTCTCGAAGGACGGGAAGTACAGCCCGCGGATGGTGCGCCTCGGCGTCAGCAACTTCGACTACTCTGAAGTTCTGAGCGGATTACAGGAGGGTGAGCAGGTGGCAATCCTGAATGTCGCGGCGATGCAGGCGAAGCAGGCGAGCGACATGAACCAGGTCCGTAGCCGGGCCGGAGTGCCAGGAATGCAGCGGCAGCCGACTACCGGTGGAGCGGCTGGCGCAGGTGCCGGCGCTGGCGGTGCAGGTACACGTGGTGGCGCAGCCGGCGGTGCCCAACGCTGAGGAGGTGGTTGGTATGAATCTGCCAGCAAGAAAAGCCGATCTCGCGATACCAGCGACCGGGCCCGGCTCAGTCTCGATCCTGAACGCGCTCCCGGATCTCAGGAAAAGGAGCGCGAATGAACTCATGCTCGTTAAGGAAATCGTCCTCGTCGCGCTCAGCGCTCTGCGCGTGAACAAGATGCGATCGTTCCTGACGATGCTCGGAATTGTCATCGGCGTCGCGGCGGTCATCGCGATGGTCGCCATCGGCAAGGGTGCGCAGAAATCCATCAGTGATCGAATCGCCGGTCTTGGCACGACACTGCTCACAGTGCGTCCGGGTGCGGCTCGCGGATTCGGCGTAGCGACCGACGAGAACGCCAAGCTGACTGTGAAGGACGCTGAGGCGCTGGTGAAGCGGGGGAAGAATTTTGCGGCAATCGGCCCGGAGATGGGCAAGCGCCTGATGTTCCAGTTCGGAAACACGAACGCGATGACGCAGATCACCGGCGCGATGCCGAACTACCCGGAGATTCGCAAGTTCACCCTCGCCGCCGGCAGGATGTTCAACGACGCTGAAGAGGCGGGCATGCGGCGAGTCGCTGTCGTCGGCTCGGCCGTCATCGACAATCTCGGATTGCAGACCCCGGAGGCATTACTCGGCGAAAACGTCAGGATCGGCGGCCTGCAGTTCCAGGTGATAGGTGTATTCGAGTCGAAGGGCCAGACCGGCGGTTTCCGTGACAACCCGGATGATTTCGTTCTCATTCCCCTCTCGACGGCGCAGTTCCGCGTGATGGGCAGCGACAGATTGAGCAACATCGGCGTGCTGGCGATTAGTGAGGACAAGATCCCACAGGCGCAGGCCGACATTCAGTCGATTCTTCGCCGGGAGCACAGGCTACCGACGGAGAAGAAGGATGACTTCGACATCCGGAATCAGGCCGAGTTTCTGACGACATTCGCCGAGACGACGAAGACATTCACCTTTCTTCTCGCCGGAATCGCTGCCGTCAGCCTTCTCGTTGGTGGAATCGGGATCATGAACATCATGCTCGTGTCGGTCACTGAGCGCACGCGCGAGATCGGCGTGAGAAAGGCGCTCGGTGCGACGCGTCGCGCGATACTGTTGCAATTCCTGATCGAGGCCATCGTTCTGTGTTTACTCGGCGGACTGGTGGGAGTCTTTCTCGGAGGCGGCAGCGCGGCGCTCCTCAACAAGCTTGGCGATTTCAACACCACCGTCGATATGAGTGCGGTTGTGCTGGCATTCGTTTTTTCGGCGACGGTCGGAGTGTTGTTCGGAGTCTGGCCGGCGCGCCGGGCGGCTGCGCTCGACCCCATTGCCGCGTTGCGCTACGAATAAACGTCGCGTTTTTTACAGCAGAGAA
>JAHFCS010000509.1 GCA_023249395.1 Gemmatimonadota bacterium | reverse complement strand
ATGCCGGCAGGCGAAGGAGCGAGGCCGACCGCTCCACCTGCTCGGTCTCATCGGCTCCGGCGGTGTTCACGCAATCGACACGCATCTGCTGGCGCTCATCGAGCTTGCGCGGCGCGAAAAGGTTCCCCGCGTTGCGATCCACGCCTTCCTGGACGGCCGCGACACGCTGCCCCGCTCCGGACTCGGCTACATGGAGGAGCTGCTCCGCAGGATCGGGGAAACGACCGATGAGAGCGCGACGGTGATCCGTATTGGGTCCGTCTCCGGTCGCTATTACGCGATGGACCGCGATCGCCGCTGGCAGAGAACGGAGCTCGCCTATCGCGCGATCGTGAATGGAACGGGACCGAACGCCACAAATCCCCTCGACGCGATTCGCGCGGCCTACGACGCCGATGTCACCGATGAGTTCATCAAGCCGGTGGCGATCGTCGAAAACGGATTGCCCATCGCTCCGATGCGCGATGGAGATGCCATCATCTGCTTCAACTACAGGTCGGACAGGATGCGCCAGATTGTGCGCGCCCTAATCGATTCCGGGTTCGACGGATTCGACGTATCCAACGCGCCCAAAGTATCGGTTACGACGCTCACCGAATACGACAGGACCTTCGACGTACCGGTCGCGTTCGCTCCCCAGTCGATGGCGCGAATTCTCGCGGAGGTTCTCTCCGACAAGGGAAGGACGATGCTCAAGACCGCGGAAACCGAGAAGTATCCGCATGTGACCTACTTCTTCAACGGGGGGAATGAGACGCCGTACAAGGGCGAGGAGCGAATATTGGTGCCGAGCCAGAAGGTTGCGACCTACGACCTCATGCCGGAGATGAGCGCGCCGGGCATCACCGACGTGCTCTGCTCGGCGATCGAGAGCCGCACGCATGATTTCATTCTCTGCAACTACGCCAACGCCGACATGGTGGGACACAGCGGATCGCTTCCGGCAACGATAAAGGCGGTGGACACGTGCCTCGCGCGCGTGCTGGAATCTGCGGAGCGCGCAGGTCTTCGGCTGCTGATCACCGCGGATCACGGGAATGCCGAGATGATGCTCGACCCTGAAACTGGTGGCCCGCATACCGCGCACACGACGAGCCCGGTGCCGCTAGTCGCGATCGGCGACGATGGACTGCGCGCACTGCGAAACGGCGGCGCTTTGTGCGATGTCGCCCCTACTATATTAGAAATGTTGGGCCTGGATCAGCCAGGCGAGATGACGGGAACCACACTTGGAGAGACTGGATGAAGCAAGCGTTGTTCGTATTGGCATTGATTGCGGCGACAACACCCGCAGCCGCGCAGGTGAGCGTCGGCTATCCTCCCGCGGCAAGCCCATATCGCGACCTCGAGTATCACCAGGAATTGACTGTCTTCGGGGGCTACTTCAACGCGGCAAGGGACCCGGCTGGCACTGCTCCCAAGGCTGCGCCTATCGCCGGCATCCGGTACGAGGCTAACGTTGGCGGCCCTGCGCAGCTCGTCGTCCGATTCGCCGAAGCGCGGAGCGACCGGAATGTCATTGATCCAACACAGCCCGAGGAATCGCGGAGCCTGGGCACGCGCACGTGGCCGGTGTACCTCGTCGATTTCGGAATGTCGCTCAACCTCACCGGCCAGCGCAGCTTTCACGGCCTCGTGCCGGTGACCTACGTCGGCGTTGGAGTGGCAACGGACGCCGGAAAAAAAGTTGCCGAGGATCCGTTCCGACTCGGCACCACATTTGCCTTTTCGCTGGCAGGTGGTCTGCGTTTCGTGCCGGGCGGCCGGTTCCAGATGCGGTTGGACGCGGGGACTTACATGTATCAGATCAAGTATCCCGCGGCGTACTACATCCTCGCGTCAGACAACACGGCAGCCCTCGGCCCGAGCCAGGCCAAGAGCTTCTGGAAGAGAAACGGGGTATACACCTTCGGGGTGTCGTACCTGCTCTTCCGGTAACAGCCGGCCCGCTCCGCGCGGCCGGACAGACCGCGAGGACTAAATGCCCGACGACTTCGATAACACCGACGAGATTGCCAACCTTTCCGACGATGAGTTGAGGACCCTGGTGAGGGAGCAACTCCGCGCACAGAAGGCGTTCGACGCAAACGACATTAGCGTACACGTCCGCGACGGGCGAGTCAGCGTCTCGGGCCGCGTCGGAACGGAGGAAGAGCTGCGCATCGTTGACCACGTGCTCACCGACTCGCTTGGACTCGTGGACGCTGAGAACCTGCTGGTGGTGGACGAGATTCGCCGCGCCGAGAGTCCGGAACCAGTAGATGAGAGTATCGTCGACGAGGCCGAGCATTCAGGCATTCTGCTTGGTGACGCTCCTTCGCAGTCTGATGACGAAGCCGAGCACATCCGCCTCGACCACAACCTGAATCCATCGGCTACTCACGACGTCGGCGAGGCGATCGAGGAAGCGGAGCCGTGGATTCCACCGGAAGGCCCGACGCCTGAGGGTGTTGCCGGATAGGATTACGGAAACTTCGGGATGGACGGGCAGCACTAGAAACGGAGAATCTTCTCCTCATCGCCTGGTGGCGTTGGAACAACCCCCGGCCAGTGGCGTGTTGTGCGTTTACTGTCATTCCGTTGGCGGACTTGATGCTGATGTCT
>JAHFCS010000508.1:1489-2608 GCA_023249395.1 Gemmatimonadota bacterium | reverse complement strand
CAACTCGGTAACGGAGTCGTACGCGATGTTGTTCGACCACCTGATGCAGGACAAGGGGTGGCTGCTTCGTTACACCGAGCTGGGCAAGGTCCGATTGCGGAAGTTTCTTCGCATGGCTGGATTCGAAGAGCTCCACTACCTCCGGCGCTATTGCGCAAAGCTGATCTACGAGGTGGAAGCATACGGCGACTACACGGAGTGGAAGGATCTGCCCGACCTTTACGTCGAGATACTCACGAGAGCAACGACCTTTCAGTACCGCACGGCAGATGCTTTGGTGGATTTCGATCCACGCTATTACTCCACGCGGTATCTCAGGTCGTGGCAGCTCCAGTCGCTTCTCTGCGAGTCGCTGGTCGCGCGATTCGACGTCGACTGGTACCGCAATCCGTCTGCCGGCCCGTGGCTCGTCAGCGAGCTGTGGTCGGAGGGGCAGCGAGAGACAGCTGAGGAGATCGCGGCTCGCGTTGGCGTTGACGAAGAGGGACTTTCGTTCGCCCCGCTGATCAGAAATATCGAGAAACTCCTTGAAGGCTGACCGTTCTGCTGTCGAGACGGAGACTGTGGCAGTACTCCAGCGTCTCATCCAATTCGACACCACGAATCCGCCCGGAAATGAGCTGCCGCTGGCGCAGCACATCCACCAGTTATTCGCCGCCGAGGGCATCGAATCGAAGGTGTTGGTTCCCGCCGAAAACCGCGCCGCGGTCGTCGCACGAATTCCCGGAAATGGGAGCGCCCGGCCGGTCATACTGCTGGCTCACATGGACGTCGTCGGGGTCGAGGCTGACAAATGGTCGTGCGATCCGTTCGGCGGTGTCGTCCGCGACGGATACCTCTACGGCCGAGGAGCGATAGACGACAAGGGAATGCTCGCCGCCAACTTGATGACGATGCTTCTCCTGCAGCGACACGTCGCGGGGCGGAAGGAGTTTGCGCGCGACGTAGTATTCGTGGCCACCTCGGACGAGGAGGCGAGCGGACACGTGGGCATCAGGTGGCTGGTGGAGAATCATCGCGACGTTGTTGACGCCGAGTACGCGATCAACGAGGGAGGCAGGACGCGGGTCGTCGCGGGGGGCAAGCGCTACATCGCCATCCAGACAGCGGAGAAGAGCG
>JAHFCS010000508.1:0-1479 GCA_023249395.1 Gemmatimonadota bacterium | reverse complement strand
CGCTGGCCACGCCGCCGTCCCTCTCGAGGGGAATTCCATTTTCCGGCTGGGACGGGCTCTCGAAAACCTCAGTAATTACCAGGAGCCGGTCACGCTGACCGAAACGACCCGTCGTTTCTTCGGCGAGCTGGCCCCGGTGTGGAGCGATGAGAACGAGCGCGGGGCGATGTTAGCGCTCGTCTCGGGCAGGAGGGAGGATGAGGCCAGAGGGGCTGCGATTCTGTCGAGGATACCGGTGTTCAACGCCGTGCTCCGTAACACCATCTCTCCGACATTGCTCGCCGGTGGCGTAGTCGGGAATGTCATCCCGGCCGAGGTGAGCGCGGTAATGAACGTGCGCACGATCCCGGGACACAGCATCGACGACGTGGTGTCGCGCATGAGGTCGATTGCCGGTAGTGACAACGTCGAGATTGCGATCACGGCGCGCGGCACCGAAGCCCCGGGCTCGGACCCTGGTTCGGCGATGTTCGAGGCGATCGCCGCGTCAGCGAGGGAGCTCGACCCCGAAATGGCGATCGTGCCCTACCAGAGCACCGGCGTCACCGACAGCACGCACCTCCGGCGTCTCGGAGTGAATTGCTACGGCCTGCTGCCGTTTCCGATGGCACAGGAGGATGAACAGCGGATGCACGGCCACGATGAGCGCGTGCCGCTCGAGTCACTTCACTTCGGCACGCGGCTCATCTACGAATCGGTCAGGCGAATCGCCCTCGGCGCCACCTGACCGACCGAGGGCTCATTTTCCCTGCATTTCATCGGCGATGCGGGCCCCGTCGTACATCTTCCGCAGCGCCTCGATGATTCCTGCTGAGTGCACGCTCACCGTGCGTGGAACGTCGCTTGTGAACAGGAAGCGATTTCCAATTCCTTCGATGTTCGAGTCGAAGGCCAGGCCCACGACCTCGCCGTTTCGATTGACCAGGGGACTGCCCGAGTTTCCGCCGATGATGTCGGCGGTGGAGACGAAGTTGTACGGCGTGGCGAGTGCAAGCCGATCCTTCCGGGTTATCCACCTCTGCGGAAGATTGAACGGCTCCTTGTAGTCGAAGGCGGCAGCACGCTCGTACAGTCCGAAGAACGTCGTCTTGTAAGGCGCGACCGTTCCATTCATCGGATAGCCGCGTACCACACCGTCGCTGATCCGCAGCGTGAACGTGGCATCAGGCGGGAGGGCCGTCCCATATGTCGCAAACAGCGCCTGGCCAATGGACTCGGCATTCGATGCGATGATCGCGTTGAGACCTTCGGCACGGGCAACGACGGCACGATTGAGCGGGTCCACCGCGCGCGCGAAAACAATGAGTGGATCGTTGGACGCTGCGACAGCCGCTGCTCCGCCTCCAACCAGGGCGCTCCGCACCGCGGGATCATTGAGTCGTGTTCAACTCACTAGCGCATCGGCTGCGGCTTCGGGTGTGCGTCCGGCAAGCGCGAGCGTCAGGAAAGGGTCGTTGGGAGGCAACTCCTGGTGGGCTG
>JAHFCS010000049.1 GCA_023249395.1 Gemmatimonadota bacterium | reverse complement strand
GCGCATGTGCCGCTTCCCCTGCGGAGTAGCGAAAAGCGCCTCGTACTGGAGGAACGCGTCGAGCTCCCAGGGCGTCATCGGCCGAGCCTGGTGCTCCAGCGGCGACATGTGGCCGTCGTTGATGAACGCATCGGCGCGAGCGATGTCCTTGCCGAGAGCGATCTTCGCGTCGGGTCCCCGCATGTTCTGACGCATGAACGAGACGCGCCCGCACCTTGCCGCAGAAACCTTTGCCCAGTTGAGCCACTCTCCGGGCTCGACTTTGTTGCGTTCCGCCCCGTAGTAGACCTCCGGAACGTGCGGCAGGTGCCACGTGCCGGGCTCCACGAACGTCGGAGTGGAGTCTCGCTTCATCTCCATCATCATCCGGGCCGCCTTGGAGAACTCGCCCTGGGCCGCCGGATGGACACGCAGGTGCTCGAAATTATCCCAATCAGTTCCCGATAAAATGGCGGTGTGCCAGGAGAAGGGCTCGAGGAGTCGGTTGGCGAGCTGCTTGTGGACGCCGATTCCAGAAAGTTTCTTGGCGCCCCTGATCGCGTCCTGAGCCGCATCGGACCAGTGCTGTCTGGCCAAAAATTCTTCTTCGCCGCCGAGTTCTTCGCTGTGTTGCATTCCTGGCTTGTTCTTGCCGAACGCCTCCGGAACGAACAGATCCGCCTCGACAGCCGCAATCCGTTTCTCGACAGGGATCGCCCGACTCGACGCCGAGTTCTTCGAGATCATCTTGTGCGTGTTCACCTCGGCGAGAACGATCCGGGGGAACGTCACCTCGAACGTGGTGAGCCGGTGTCCTGCCTGAGAAATTGAGTCTGCGAGTATCTTTGCGTCGTAGCCCATTTTTATTTTGTCTCCTTTGATCTGCGTGCGTCGTCTTCAGCCACCAACTCCGCAATGCGCCGAAGCGCCTCGTCCGCCGTGATGCGACCCGCTTCCTTGTCCTTCCGATTCCATTCCTTTTGCAGGCGAATTCTCAGACAGCTAGGCTTTACTATCCCACCCCCTCGGCGTGGTCCCGTGCTTCCGATTCCATTCCTTCTACATTACACATTCTCAGGACGTCGCCGGTGGTCGGCGCGTCTGCGAGGCGTGTGCTTCCTATTCCATTCCTTCTACACAGCTAGGATCGCGGCCTGGCTCGGCGCGGACGTCGACTACTTCCGATTCCATTCCTTCCACAGGACGCATTCTCAGCACGTTGCGCTTGTGGCCGACTTGTGCGCTTCTCCTTCCAATTCCATTCCTTCTACAGACACGTCGCTAGGTTCGCGGCGTGGCTCGGCGCGGATGTCGACTACTTCCGATTCCATTCCTTCTACAAGACGCATTCTCAGGCGCCTCTCGGCAACCGAGACACTGTGTCCCAGCTGCTTCCAATTCCATTCCTTCTACAGCCGTATTTCTCAGCGAAGGGGGGTGCGCCAGCTCGAGACGAGCGCGTCCGTCGCAGACTGGTCGACGCGATCGTCCTGTTGGTTTCTTCCGATTCCATTCCTTCAACAGACCGACAGGGACCTTCCAGATTCCATTCCTTCGACGGCGCGGTGCCGCTCAATACCCGCTTCCAATTCCATTCCGAGATGCGATCTGAAGTGGTCACTTCCGATTCCATTCCACGTGGGCGCGGGAGGACGGCCTTCCAGTTCCATTCGTTCTACAGACGCATTTCCAGCATCGCATTCGCGGCCGCTCGCGCGCCGGCGACGGTCTTCCAGTTCCATTCCTTCTACAGACGCATTTCCAGCCTGGTCGCGGTCGACGTCGACGACGCCGGACGGTTCCTTCCAATTCCATTCATTCTACAGACGCATTTCCAGTATCCGGACGCCGCTGCGGCGCTTCGGGCCGGCATGGCTTCCAATTCCATTCCTTCTACAGACGCACCAGAGAACACCAGCTTCCGATAAGCTCGCTTCTCTTCAGCCTTCCAGATTCCATTCCTTCGATAGCGACGACCATTCCAGTTCCGTTCCTGTCAGCTCAGCGCACGCGCACGAGTCGCCTTCGCTCGCTCGGCACGATCAGTCAAGCGCTGATTCTCCTTCTGAAGACGCGCCACGGTTCGTTCCAGTTCTTGGATCCGTTTCGTAGCCACCCTCATCTCAGATCGAAGCCTCTCGATCTCCGAGCTCTCCAGCAACTCCTTCGGTAGACGCCTGGTCTCCGGAGCGACAGACGAAACCAGTTCGCGCACCTTGTTTCGATCTGGCGCGCATCCGTTCGTCTGAACGAAGTTGTCGATACCGGCAAGCACTCGAGCGCGCTTCTCCGGGTTGTCCGCGAGAGCCTTGACGGTGAGCGCATGACACGACTCGATCCCGATCTGCTTCACGCGCTCCACACCGTACATGTCGATCGCATTGACGACGTTCTGGTATCGCTCGATCCCGAGCGCGGTCGGGAACTCTGCACGCAGGAAGTCGGCGAAGGTCGCGTGTCCAGGGTGCTTCCAGATCCCTGAGCGGTCGACGTCCCTGAGCTTCAGGAACAGATCCACTCCGCTCTCAAACCAATTCGCAAGCAGCTCGCGGATTTCGGATACAGAACGCTGGTATCCCGCAGTGTCCACGCTTGTGCTCATGTTCCGCTCCTTCTGGCTTTCTTTCGCTTGTCGTTCGAAACGGCCGCGCGCGCGGCCTCCTGCATCTTGCCCAGTGGCGCCCGATCGTCCGAAGCGATAGCGCCAACATCCTTCAGGTGATTCAAGCACGCCACGATATCGACCTGACCCTTGCGTCCACAGTCGACGCACTCGAACCGGTAGGTCTTGTCCTGTCGACGGTAGAGATCATGCGCATCGGTGTAGGCCGTCTCGTGCCATCGACCCTTCCCGAGGGACTTGAGAGCCAGGACCGGTCCCGGAATCGTCACCTCTTGCACGTTCTCAGGCGCCGTATGCCTACAAGAAGGACAACGCTGACTCACGAAGCGCGCGCCTTTCGCGTGCACCCTGACGCCTCGCTGGGCGCCTTCCCGAACGATTGCCATCCGAGTTTCGGCGTAGGGCCAAGAATGGATGCGACGCTTTACTTCTGCGTGGGCCTGGCCCTCCGTGGCCTGCTCGAAGGCATCTCGGATGCCGCCCAGGTCTTCGAGGTACAGGTCAGAGACGACATGTCCCTTTCGTAGACACCAGGTGATCAGATCGTGGGCAACCTGACGAATATAGGTCTGTGTCCAGTTGGACTCATCCCCCTGACGCTTCGTCAGCGGCAGCTCGCGGCGTTTTTTCCCGCGCCCTCGAGAGCCGCTGCCGAATTGGCGCTTGCTCTGCTGGATGCGTTTTCGTGATGAGTTCCAAGCAAGTCGCTTGTGAAGGATCTGCGCGCCATCGACGTCGAACTGGCTCTCGTCAACTGCGTATGCCTGGAGGAACTTGTTGATGCCGAAATTGACTGCCGCCGCTTGCCCTTTCGTTTCGATGGGCGGCACGTAACGGGTGTAGCTGATCGTCACGAACCACTTCCGGCGACGCTCCTTCCACACGATCCCGACACGACCGATCTTGGTGAGCCCGTACAGCTTCGCCTCGATCGGGTCCCGGAGCGATTGCATGCGCTTGTTTGACGCTGCGATGACCGCCTGGATCTGATCGTCGATCTCTCGGCGCTTGATCTTGTCGCGCTCTCCCTTCTTTGTGGCCTTGAGAGACTCGATCGCTCCTTTTTCCGTGTCCGTGCGCCGAATCGCATCGAGCTCTTTCTCGGCCTGTACGATCTCGTCGCGCCGCTCGAAATGAGCCACGAGTTGCCGCCAGGTCGCCCGAACGTGGCCGCCCGCCGGACCGATGATCAGCTCGGTGACCTTCTTGCCGGTTCCCCATAGCGGCAACGCTATCTTCGCCGACTCTTCGTAGACCACCTGCCAGTTCCCGCCGGCCCTGCGAATGAAGTGCCCCTCACCGAGCTCCTTAGCTACGGAGGCCGCCTCCTTTTCGGTGGGACACGTTCGTTGAAGCGTCTCTCGCAGGCTGCCCGATATGGAGCAGAAGCGTCCCCCGCAATAGAACGACGACGCGATCCCGAACTCCGGAAATCCCTTGCGAAGCGCGATCATCTCTTTGATGTTCTCGCCGTTGAATTGCGCCGTGATGTTGGTCGCAGTCTCCTCAGCGAGCGCGCTGCTGTTGATGCCAGCGTAGACGAGCTCTGCGTCAGGCTCGGCCTTGGCGCGATCTAGGCGCTCCCTCTCGAGGCGAGCGTTCCAATTCTGTCCGAGGACAGTGCGAACCCGCGCGCGCCAGTCCTCGGTTTCGCTGCGCGCTTCCTTCGAATCGCCATCCCAGACCGATCGCAGCTGAGCGATGGCCTTCGGATGCGAGTCCTGCATCGTCATGTTAAGCGCCTGAGCGACCGAGCGCGTCAGCGCGCGAAGGCGTCTGTAGACGAGCGGCACGTCGCCGACTGGTTTCTTGATTTCGATCAGTAGCGTTCCGACGTCTTTCATTTTGATTTCATTCCTTCACGACGCCGGGATCCATCCGCGGCAACTTCCTCGTTCCACACGGCCCCAGCCTTCCAATTCCGTTCCTGCGCAGTGATTCACCACACCAATCACACCACTTCCAACCCCATTCCTTCTTGTGATTCCACGGACTCTTCCGATCCATTCCAAGCCCATTTCTTGCGCGTCGCCCCGAGCTAGTTCTTCCGGCTCCATTCCTTCAGCTCATCCGTCTCGACCGATCGCTTTGCCCGACCCTGGACTCCCGACTCCCCACCCTTCCGATTCCATTCCTGCCGCTCTCCCGTCGTCTTCGATCCCGACGCTCTGGCTTCCGATCCCATTCCTTCCGAATCATCGACGTCGCTAGGCCGACCTCACGACACCGCCTCCATTCCAAATTCCATTCCTGCGTCCGCGCGGCGCGGCGTACTGGCTCGTCGGCTTCCAGCTCCATTCCTTCGGCTCATCCGTCTCGACCCGGGCCCGGATGACGCAAGGCGACGTGCTTCCAACTCCATTCCTTCGGCTCACCCGTTTCGACGTTTTCGGCACGGACCTGGCCAGTGGTGTCTTCCAACTCCATTCCTTCAGCTCATCCGTCTCGACTGACCAGGCGCGGGTCGGTGTCCCTTACCCGCATCGTCTTCCAACTCCATTCCTTCGGCTCACCCGTTTCGACAGGGAAGCATTCCGGGGATCTGTTCGACGCCTCGACCTTCCAGCTCCATTCCTTCGGCTCATCCGTCTCGACCGGTCGCACACCGCGAGCGAGAACGCGCAGCGGCGCTTCCAACCCCATTCCTTCAACTCATCTGTTCGATCCCAACGAACAGCGCCTTCCAATTCCGTTCCTTTTTCCTCCTGGCAATTCGTTCCTACTCGACTCGACCAGGTGGAGTCGGGGTGATGACACGGCAGGCTTTTCAGAGTTTCTTCGGATCCATTCCTAGTTCGCAACCTGAAGCCCGATCTCCGACCCGGAATGGAATTGTCGCAACGACTAGCGGTGCGAGGTCCCCTTTCGGGGCAGCGAGGACGAGGCCTCGCTTTCGGGTCGCCGAATCGACCGGATAAGGTCGGAGATCGGCTTCAGGCTGCGAACGTCACTTCGGGCGAGGCCGCTTCTTCTGGGTTCCCTTCTTCTCCTGTTCTCTCACGAGCGCTCGAATCATTCCGCTGACCGTCAGCGCCATGTCGTCAGCCACCGCCTTGAAGCGACGGTGCTCCTCGCTGGTCATCCTGAGCGTCAGCAGGCGATCTCGTTCGGTCACGATCTATGTATATCCAACGTAGCGCGTATAGTCAACGGCATACTGCGAGAATTTACTTTCGACACGAACACTCCACGCTCCGCACAGGCGACGACCCGCCCGCCATGAAAGCCAGCGCGCACAGCACCAGTATCGCGGCTGCCAGAACAACTCGCGCGGCAGAGGCGATCCTTCCGCGACTAATTTGGTATCCGATTAGCGCCCCAAACGCCGTGCCGAAAAGCGTTACCATCTCATCCCTCCGGCTCCCAGTGGCTTCATGGCTCAACCGGTAGCCCGTTGAACGTTTGCTCTTTGCAAGAACCGCATCGGCTACAAGTCAACAACACGGACGTGCTGCCGGTGTTCATGCGCTCGATGGAGCGCATTTGGTACGGGTCGACATGGCTGCCTGGGGTGATGTCCATCGCGATAGGCCGCGCAACGATCGTCGCCCTCACGTCCCACTCGTGCGAACACGGAAGCGGGGCCGTGCGCTTCCATTCCTTCCATGAATCGAAAAGACGAAGCGCGAGAGCGACCAGGCACGTGGCCGCCACAACGATCACCATCAACTGGAAGAAGATCTGCGGGTTCATGGCTTCCCCGTACACACCGTCCCGTGACTGCATCCGCGTGTCCCCGGTCTCGAGATCATCACGGTGCCTGACTCCACGGTTATGATGTGGGTCGGAAGGTGCTTCCGCAGCTCCTTCGCCATGCGCTCGGGACGCGGATGCGACACGGTCACGAATGGGTGCACCTGGGCGGCCTTGACGATCTTCGGGATGCTGTCCATCAGCCCTCCGGCTCCCAAGCCTTCGGATACATGTGGAGCCACCCCTGATCGACACGGACGTCCCACGGCGTCGTCCAGGCGCGCGACGACCAGACCCCGTTCGTCTGCACGCTCTCGGCCACGGTCGTCTCCGCGCGCACGATGTTGGCCGTGTAGCTTCCGTCGGTCTGACGAGCGAGCGACATGCCCGAGACTCGGATGCGGGGGGCGTAGACGGTTCTGATTTCTTGCATCGACTGGCTCCTATCGTTTCTCTTCGTAGAGGTACTCGTTCGAGTGATGGTTCTCGGTCTTCTTGCGCCGCGAAGTGATGCGCCGAGCGAACGGCTCGAACGGCAAATAATCGGGCACGCGCCCAGTCTTCTGGCACGCCGCCTCGCAGACGATGATTTGGCTCGGAGACGGGATCATTTTGAGCTTCTCGACGAGTCCCTGGTGATCGAAAGCAGTCTTGAAGCAGTACCGGTAGTTGTAGAGGTACGGCGGATCGATGAAGTAGGTGCCCGCGCGGTCCGGGCGCAGCTCCTCGAGCTTCCAATGCTTCACGGCGTGGAGCTCCTCAGCGACCCGGGCACGCGTGTTCGCCGTCCACTGGCCTGGCTTGTCGCCCCACTTCGAGACCGTCCAGCAGTCGCCGACGTTGTTCGTGCGCTGCCAATGCTTCAGGAGCAACGCCTGACCGAGTTGGAGCCCGAGCCCAGTGATGTCCGTACCAATCGGAAGACCGAGCGGGATCTCGAGCACGTCAGCCGACGTGGCATGGTCGATCAGCCAGCTCCAGAGCATGTTCAGGTTCGCGTTCGCTTCCCAGATCACGACCCGCTTCTCATGGTGACGCAGGCTGTAGCCGGCGGAGCCCGCGAACGGCTCGAAGATGACGTCGTGCTCCGGCGCCGGATAGAGCTTCGACGCGAGCCACTTCGAGCCGAACCACTTGAAGAGGGGGCCGGTGACCTTCATGGCGACACGCCCATCGCTGCCTGTACGACATCGCAGAGCGAACGGAAGAGCCCCCACGGTGCCAGGCGCGTCACCCTGACGAACTCTTCCGCGAGCGCGTTCGGATCGTCGCCGACCATCATCTGGACCGCGTGAAACTTCCGCACGTCCTGACCCCTGCGAATGTCGTGCTCGAAGGAACCCCAGAGCCGAGGCCCGATCTTCACCCACTCCGACCACCGAAGCGGCGCAGGTCCCTCCAGGAACTCGATCTGATAGACGCGAATTCCGATCTTCTTCGGGTCCTTGTGCGGCACGTACTGCCCCACGATCCAGCTATCGGGACGTGTCGAGCCGAAGCTCTCGTTGCAGCGCCACATCTTCCAGTCGGTCGTACCGCTCGGCATCGTGCAGGAATACTCGGGGAGCGCCTCGAGCTCGTACCGGTAGAGCCGGATGATCATCGCCCCAACCGACGGCGTCGGAGCCGGCGCGACTGCCGCCTGACCCATCATTGCCCCCACCGCCAGATCGCGTAAGCGAGCGGCGCGAACAGCGCCTCTCGGATCAGAGCGCCGAGCGGACGCTCGATGTAGCGGTCGCCGAAGCGGACCTTCATTTCCCGCCCCCCGCCGGATGATCCATGCGCCCGTACCATGAGGAGCGGCGGCTGACGGTCCTATTATATGCGTCGAGACAGTCGACGAGGTAGTCAGCCAGAAGGAAGTCCGGCGTATTCGAGCCGTTCTCCGCGCTCGTCGCGTTGATCGCTCGGGAGATACGCTCGCGGAGCGTCGTCGGAGGAGGACCGCAAACGCGCTCGACCTCGGCGCGCTGACGTTCGATTGCAGCGTGATACTCCGCGACAACTGCCGAAACGACTTCGTCCACCCAGGCGGAAATCCCGTCGATGTCTCGCGTATCGACGAGCCTTGTGAGTTTGCTGCGCTCGAGGCTCATTTGAGTGGCTCCATACACGCGTCGCCGAGCTCCCCGAGAAGCGTCGGGTTGGAGGTCATGGTCCGTCCGGCGAACGCAACCGCAGCCGACCGCGCTGCCTCCTTGCCGCGATGGAACGCCGCCTGTAGGCGCCCCGACTCGACCGGTCCCGTGCTCTCCCGCTCGCCGTTGCCCGCCATCGCCCAGACCGTCTTGCCGTTCAGCAGGACCTCGATCCCGCCGTCGCGCTGAGCGACGCCGAATAGACCTGCGTCGGTCTGGATGCCGACCCCGGAGTAGACCTCCGACAGGATCACCTCTGGCTCTCCGTCGATGAGCTTTGCCTGGATCTTCATCGGGGCCTCCCGGACTTCGCAAACTTCTCCTGCGCCTCGATGGCGAGATCGAGGCACTCGAGGACGTCGAGGCCTAGGTCGTCGATCCATCGGATCGTCGAGAAGATGAGGTTGCCGAGCTCCTTCTTGACCTCGCGATCCCAGGCAGCACGGATCTCAGCGAGATTGTACGATCCGTCCACGCTCTCGTTTTCCGGTCGACCGTCCCGCGCCGCCCGCGCGATGTCACCGACGCCCACCATCATCCGCACCGCGATCTCCGGAAGCGTCTGTCGTGTGTCGCCCCAGATTTGCCGGGACTGCACGCGCAACGCGGACAGCCCCGCGTGCACCTGATCCCGAACCGTCGCGTGAAGTCTCATATCCACTTGCATCGGCATCCTCATCCTCGCTTTCGATCGTCGAGCTCATCCTTGATAGCCCGCGGAAAAAATACGAACCAAGCCACACACAGCAGAAACAGCGATGCGAACCTCTTGAACCAGGACAGCTCGTAGTCCGTGAGGTCGACGGGGTCAGCGATCAGCAAGATTGCTGTGAGCCCAGCCCCTAGCAGCCAGACCGCGAACAGGACCTCGGCGATCTCCGTCAACGAAGCGCCTCCTCGAGAATCCCGCGCGCCTTCTTTGAGAGACGGATCTCCTGTCCCCGGTCATCGACGCCAAGCGGGCTCTCCTTGATCGCGCCCGGCTTGCCATCCGCGCCGAGAGGCACGTCGTGGCGAGCCATGAGGAGCACGGCGCTCTCCTCGCTCACGACGGCGCTCTCACCGTTGATCCCGTAGACCAGCTTCCACGGGTAGCCTCGGTCATACGGGGGCTCGATGTAGACCTTGTTCACGCTGTCCTCGCGCGACGCGGTGCCCAGTCCGGGTCTGGCTTGTGTGCCGTCCTGGCTCGACATCCGTGCTTGGCCGCATAGCGATCAGCCTGAATGGATTTCCGCAGCGGGTCGCTCCCCCACTTGGACACGACGGCCCAGGC
>JAHFCS010000048.1 GCA_023249395.1 Gemmatimonadota bacterium | reverse complement strand
TCGCGGATCACCTTGCCGTACGCCACTGCCGCCCGGTGGCAGACCGCGGGGTCGGTGACTGGACGCACATCGAACATCCTGACGCGCTGGACGTTGTACACGGCGAGAAAACGCGCCGCGCCCTTGTCCGATCTGCGCATCAGCGAGCGGAATAGTCGCTGATTGTAGCTGCTTCCCGGGACGCTGCGGACGCAGCCGGCGTGCTGATCGGCTGGGAACGCCACGATACTTAACGCCAGGATCGGCGCGGCCGCGAGCATCGCAGCGATGCGGAGTCTTTGGTGCATGGCAACAGAACGACGCGCCTGGTGCTGGCTGGGTAACGATTTGGCGGCGTCGATGTGATTTATCGTGGCGCCGTGTTGTACCAGCATTACATTGGAACTCGAATGGCAGACTTCATCGCGCGCCAGAACAGCGAGCGACTGAGGCAGCGACTGGCTTCGGAATTCAGAGTGCGAGAGCCACCGGCCTTCAGCAAGCTCGCCAGGTCCATTCTCGAGATGGCCCTCGTCACCGGCGTCGTCGTTCGCCTCTTCCGCGCCGTCGTTCTCACACACGCCGGCGGACTCTACCTCGGCGTGATGTTCCTGTTCGGGGCGAGCTTCGTGCTCATCATGGCGACGGTCCACCTGAGCCGTTTTCCTCTGCGGCAGTGGAGCTGGCGCGCGCCGGCATTCGCCGCGCTCGAGTCGGGATTCGAGAGCGCCGTCAGTCTCGGACTCATCGCCGCGCATCGCGAGCCACTTGGCACCGGCGCGGCAACTCTCGGAGACTGGCCGGAAATTGCGGCGACGATTCTCGTCCGGCACGTGATCGTGATCTCTCTCTTCGCCCTGATACTCGCCGTCACCGTCAAGCTCGTCAGGTACCAGCTCCTCAAGCGCGAGCACGCCGCGTGGAGCGCCGGCACCGTTCGCGCCGGCATTCCGGGTGAAGGCATCCTCGATCGTCGGCGGACAGATCGGTCCGCCTGAACCGTTTTTCTCCGCGTTCTCCGCGTTCTCCGCGGTGAAAACACGTCGCTTTGAACACCAGAGCACGGGATCGTTTATTATTCGGACGTAGCGAAGACAATCACCACTGGAGCAACAATCGATGTACGATGAGAGAATTGTCGCGCCGATGCGGCAGGAGCTGACCCGGCTCGGCGTTCTGGAGATGCGGACCCCCGACGAGGTGGACGCGAAGCTGAAGGACGCAAAGGGAACGACGCTCGTCGTCGTGAACTCGGTCTGCGGATGCGCTGCGCGCAACGCCCGACCCGCAGTCGCAAAGGCGCTGCAGCACCCGGTGAAGCCCACCGCTCTGACGACTGTCTTCGCCGGCCAGGACGCGGCCGCCGTTCAGCGCGCCCGCAGCTACTTTACCGGATATCCGCCTTCCTCACCGCAGATCGCTCTGCTGAAGGACGGACGGCTCGTGTTCATGCTCGAGCGTCACAACATCGAAGGCCGCACCGCCAACGAAATCGCCGAGGAGATCGTTGGGGCATTCGACAAGTACTGCGAAACGCCGATGACCGCAGGCGTATAGCACTGCAGTCCGTCAACGTGAGTAACTGATCCAGCGTCCCATCTCCTTCAGAGTGGGGCGCTTTCCATACATCAGGAGCCCGACGCGGTAAATACGAGCGGCGACCCACACCGCGGCCACGCATGAAACCGCCAGGGCGAGAAGCGACCCCACCAGCTCGTACCACGGCACGCTCCCTATAGCCAGCCGGAGCGGCATGATGATCGGCGCCGAAAAGGGCAGCAGCGACATCACTATGGCCGTCCGTCCGGTTGGATTGATGAGGATCGGATTGATGAAAACCGCGGTCGCCACGAGCATGATCAAGAGCGGCTGCACCGCCTGCTGCGCCTCCTGTTCGGTGTTCACCGACGCTCCGGCCGCCGCGTACAGCGCAGCGTAGAACGTGAACCCCAGAAGGAAGAAGAGAAGCAGCAGCAGCGCGAGCCCGATCGATATCTCCGGCATCTGGAAGGGAGTCGTGGTGACGCCGAACAATGCCAGCATCGGCGCGCGCAGCTTGAACATCACCACCGACGCGATCACCCAGATAATCTGCTGCGTAAGTCCCACCGCCCCGACGCCGAGCACCTTGCCGGCGAGCAGCGTCTCCGACGGAACGCTCGACACCACGACCTCGGCGACCCGCGTCGTTTTCTCCTCGAGAACGCCGCGCAGAACGTTCTGGCCGTAGAGCACGATCGACATATAGAGCAGAAACGCGATGACTCCGGCGAAGATTATGCTCACTGTCCCCGAGCCGCCCCGCCCCTTGTCGTTGATCCTTTCGGCGTTCATCTGAAGCGGCATGAGAGTCAGCTCCTTCACCCTGTCCGGGTTGACCCCCGCATCCTCGAGTCGCCCCGCGAGGATAAGCTGCTTCACTGTGTTGCGAAGGCGCTCCATGTCGTTCAGTGACGTCGCATTCCGCCCGGCGTATCGAAGCTGCTCCCCTTTAATTGTCTGCTCGTCGATGATGAGATAGCCGGTCGCCTGCTTGTGCATCACCTGGTGAGTCGCGGTGCTCTCGGCCGCTGTGAGCTCACTCGGCGGCACCACTCGAACTGTCGGAGCGGGCGTTCCCGGAAGACGACCCACGGCCATCGCTTCCGCCACCTTCGTTCCCATTCCGGTTTGCGTGGCGTCGAGAATGATGGCGTTGGTAAACTCGGTCGAGGCCTTCCCCTTCCTCGCCATGTACGCCGGGACGACGATCAGCAATCCGAAGAACACCGGACCGAACACGGTGGCGATGATGAACCATCTCGTCCTGACCCGCTCGAGATACTCGCGTTTGATGATCGCCCAGAGCTTAGCCATGTCCCGAAATCCCCGTTTCGACGCCTTCAGTCCATGGTCCTTCGCCTGGCGCGCGGCTATGCGCGCCGACTTTCTCGAGGAAGATCTGGTGGAGTGAAGCCTGCACCATCTCGAAGCGCTGGACACTCGCTCCGGCAGCTACGATACGCCGCAGCAGATCCTGCGGGTCAGCGCCGGGCGCCATCTCGATCTCGAAATACCGGTTGGAGTCGTCAACTCTCGAGACGAGCTGCCGATCGGCGAGAGCCTCGCTCACTCCGTTCGACACCGGTCCATCGAGCGAAAGAGCGATGTTGCGCGTGCCGTGCGACTGCTTGATCGACGTGATCGAGCCGTCGAGGACCTTCTCACCGCGCGCGATGATGCACACCGAGTCGCAAATGCGCTCCGCGTTGTCCATGATGTGCGTGCTGAAGATCACCGTCTTTCCGCGGTGCTTGAGGTCCATGATCGTGTCCTTGAGCGCCTGCGTGTTAATTGGGTCGAGGCCGCTGAAGGGCTCGTCGAGAATCACGAGATCGGGATCATGTAGCAGGGTGCCGATGAACTGCACCTTCTGCTGCATCCCGCGAGAGAGCTCGTCGATCTTGGAGAGCCCCCAGTCCTTCTCGTCGGTCTTGAGCTCCAGCCGCTCGAGCCACTCGGTAATGCGCGCATCGGCCACCGCGCCCTTCACCCCCTTGAGCTCGGCCAGAAAGCGAAGGATCCGGCGCACCTGCATCTTCCGGTAAAGCCCGCGTTCCTCCGGGAGATAGCCGATACGGTCGGTGATGTGCGTGTCGCTCGAGGGCACACCGAGAATCCGGATCGTCCCCTCATCAGGGGCGATGATGTTGAGGATCATCCGGATGGTTGTCGTTTTTCCCGCTCCGTTCGGACCCAGCAGTCCGTAAACCGAGCCCCTGGGAACGTGCAGCGTCAGATCGCGAACAGCCACGTGCTCGGCGTATCGCTTGGTGACGTTCTCGATCTCGACCGCGTAATCAGCCATGTAGTGTCGTCATTCGTTGAGTCGTACAATATAGGCATGACGCATCCCGACAGAGTACCGACGCCGCCATCCGTCGCGGGAAAGCGGCCACGGCTGCGTTTCGACCGCAACGAGCTCGCCGGGGCATTCGGCGACATCGGCACCGATCTGCCGCTCATCATCGGTATGATCCTCGCCGCCGGTCTGCATAGCGCGAGCGTGCTCGTGATGTTCGGGCTGATGCAGCTCTTCACGGCGTTCGTCTACGGAATTCCGATGGCGGTTCAGCCGCTCAAGGCGGTGGCGGTGATAGTGATCACCCAGCACGTTGCACCGGAGATCCTGTATGGCGGCGGGCTCGCGATCGGGATCGCGATGCTCGTTCTTACGGTAACCGGCGGCATCGACTGGCTCGCCCGCGTCGTCCCGCGCTCAGTCGTCCGCGGACTCCAGCTCGGCCTCGGTCTGCAGCTATCGCTGCTCGCTCTCCGAGACTACGTGCAGCGCGACGGTACTCGCGGCTACGCACTCGCCGCGATGGCGTTTCTGATCGTCATCGCGCTCCTCGGAAACCGCCGCTTTCCTCCGGCGCTGTTCGTCATCGCACTTGGCGTCGTCTACGCGATGGTCTTCAAGCTCAATGCATCGCAGATCAGCGGAAGCATCGGCTTTTCTCTCCCTGTGGTTCAGCGGTTCTCGGTGAGCGATGTAGTGAGCGGGTTCATTCTGCTCGCGATTCCGCAGATCCCGCTCTCGCTCGGTAACTCGGTGCTCGCCACGCGGCAGATCGCTGAAGATCTCTTTCCCGATGAACGGATCGGTGTGCGCAAGCTGAGCCTGACGTACGCGGCGATGAATCTCGTAAATCCCTGGCTCGGTGGGGTCCCCACGTGTCACGGCTCGGGGGGACTCGCCGGGCACTACACCTTTGGCGCTCGAACCGGGGGATCGCTCGTCGTCTATGGATTCATTTTCCTCGTGATCGGCTTGTTCTTCGCAGCGGGATTCGAGCAGGTCGTACAAGTATTCCCGCTCCCGATTCTCGGCGTCCTCCTGCTCTTCGAGGGCTTTGCTCTGATGCGGATGATTCGCGGAGAGGCTGCGAGCACCCGGGATTTTTCCATCGTGCTCATCGTGGGGCTGCTGGCGAACGGCCTGCCCTACGGTTATGCCGTCGCGCTCGTCGTCGGCACGGCATTACATTATTTCGCTCGTACACGAGGGGCGTTCGATCAGTAATTCGTCGGGTAGTCACATCCGCGCGCTCGACGGCGTGCGCGGACTGGCGATCGTCATGGTGATGGTCGGCCATTTCTGGCTCGGCGCGCAACCCCGGAACGCACTGGAATCCGGTCTCTTCACGGTCATGCAGAACGGGTGGATCGGAGTAGACCTGTTCTTCGTTCTTTCCGGGTTCCTGATCACCGGAATCCTTCTCGAGGCGAAAGGGGCCGAAGCGTACTTCAGGAACTTCTACGCGCGGCGTGTCCTCCGGATCTTCCCGCTGTACTATGGCTTCCTCGTCGCCTTCTTCCTGATCGCGCCGCTGGTGATGCACCCCGACCCGGCAGGTCCGTTCGCGGTTTCGAGCTGGACGCAGCCCTGGTACTGGACCTACACCTCGAACTTCCTCGCGCTGGTAAATGGCGCTCAGCCACCACGGGGTCTCAATCACTTCTGGACCCTCGCCGTCGAGGAGCAGTTCTATCTCATCTGGCCGGCGATCGTCTTTCTCACGTCGCGCTCGACGCTGAAGAAGCTTTGTCTCGCACTGGTCGCCGCCGCGCTTGCGTTCAGAATCGGTCTGCGCTTCACCGACTATTACCACACCGGCGGCCTGGTGCTCACCCCGGCTCGCATCGACTCCCTCGCAATCGGTGCGTGGCTCGCCGTCATGGTGAGAGAGCGGGAGACGCACCAATGGCTGGAGCGCGTCGCGCCGGCCGCGTTCGTGTCGGCGGCGATCATTCTCCTCGCCGCGAATCTCCCCGACGAGCGGATGTTCGGCTACGACCTCGCGATGCAGACCGTCGGCTTCCCGCTGCTGGCAATCATGTCGGCGTCGCTGATCGTGCTCACCACCGGACAGTGGCGCCAGAATGGGGTGGTCCGTCGCTTCTTCGAATCACGCCCGATGGGATTCTTCGGAAAATACAGCTACGGGATGTACGTCCTGCATCTCCCTCTCGTGGTTCTGCTCGAGCGCGTCGGATTCGGCATCACGAGCTTCCCTCGTATCGGAGGGTCCGACGTTCCAGCGGCGTTCGCGTATACGCTGATCGCCATGGCCGGCACTACGATTCTCGCATTCGCCAGCTGGCACCTCTACGAGAAGCAGTTTCTCAAGCTCAAGAGATTGTTCCCGCTTCCGGGCTCCGCCGCCAGCAAGGCGGCGCTACAAAATCTCGATGACGCGAGTGGCAGTGACCGGGGGCGAGCGGCCCGGAGTCAGCTCCAGCTTGAGCCGGTACCGACCGCGGGGAATGAGGGAGAGGTCTAGCACCACCGATCTCGTCGCCACTCCGTGCAGGGTCGGCGTCTCGTTCCACGCAATGCTCAGCGGAGCGGTTCGCCTTCCAAGCCCGATCGCCTCGGCGAGCTTCCGCAGCGCACCCTCGGTGATCCGGGAAAGCGTCAGCGACACCGGAAGCGCGCTGTCCGGTTTCGACAGCCCGTAAGTCTCCCAGTAGAGGCCGAGCTTGGCGCTCCGATCGACGGAAAGACTGCCAAGAGCGCGAGGAAGAATCGTCGCGAGATCCGAAGCTTCATTCGAACCGGCGTCGAACAGCAGAATGTCGGAGACGGAGACGGAATTCGGCGTCCGCGGTGCGATACCGACGCCCCTACGCATCCGCGCGCCCCGTTTCTTGTCGGTATTCCACGTCTCCAGACTGAGCAGCCGCGGCGCAGCATCGATGGTCAACGAGTGCCAGCCTCGCGGGATCGTCAGCTCCGAGACAAGCGGCTGATCGCGTTCATCTCGAGCGAGAACCAGCGCCGAGTGGATCGCTTCACCCGAAAGCAGAGTGTCCCTGCTGATGTCGTAGACGGCGACCACCTGCACCGAGTCGCCACGACGGAAGAGCGCGATCTGCGACACCAGCTCCCCGACCACGCTCGCCATTCGGGGAGCGTATCGCTCCGACGAATACTGAAGGCGAAGGTTCCAGGCCGAGTCGTCGATGTCGGAGACGGAATCGATCTTCGCCGTCTCCGGGAAGAAGTGATAGTTGGGTGAGGCCTCGTGTCCGGAGATCGGGCCCTCGTGGGGGCTGCTGGTGGGGCCGGGGGACTGCGTCCAGTAGCGCGACCAGCCGTATCGCACCACCAGCTCGCGCAGATCGTCGCCCCATCTGGTGTTGTATCCGGCGGGCGTCCCTGCGAGAATCAGGCTCATCATCTGACGCGAGTAATGCTCTGTTTCCCTGTCGTTGCCGGGAATCGCGAGGAACGGATCGGAGAGCCACCAGAGACGCGCGGCGACTGCATCGCCACGGCCGCATCCCACCTTGCCGAAGCGCTTTCGCTGCGCGTCGTCGAGCAGCATTGACATGTCCGTCCAGCGACAACGCTCACGGGCCGGCATCCCGCTGAGCGCCTTGTGGAACACGCTGTCCGACGCCGCATTCGCGCCGACCTCGTGCAGCGCGAGTCCCCTCAGCCCATCGCACCACCACGCCGTGCCCGCGCACGACTCCGCTGCTCGTACCGCGGCGGTGTCACGCCCCGCCTCGAGCAGGTACCTGACGCGCTGGCCCGCAATCCAGTCGTCTGCCGGGGAGCGGGCGGCAGCGCTGTCAAGAGTCGCGATGAGCCTGTTCCTCCCCTTATGGATCGGATCCGGCTCCTTCGGCGGCGCGGGATCCTCGTCGTTCCACTGGCAAAAACGTCCCACTCGCGCGTCGCAGACCTGGCCCGCGCCGGTATAACGCAGCGGCAGGTTGTAGCGGCGAACCATCTCGAATCGGTTCTGCGCCCGGAGAGCGAGCCGCTTCGCATCGACAGAATCGCGCTTCGGCGTCTGCGGAAGCGCCAACGCCGGCACCGCCGCCAAAGTGAGAGCGAGAAATATGCAGGCAGATCTGCCAGCCGAATCGATCACACTAAGCATTCCCCTTTCGGCCTGATGCGCGCTGTTCCCAAAAATGTTTCGCAGTTCTCACTGCCTCACTGCCTCACCGGCCAACTCACAGATCTTTCCGATCAACAACCTCCGTCATCGCGCTCTCGAGCGCATTCCAGGCGAGCAATGCGCACTTCACGCGAGCCGGAAACCTGGAGACTCCGCTCAATGCGCGGAGCGAGCCGAGTGACCCGACGACGGCCTGGTCGTCGGGCTGCGTCGTTCCCATCACCATGTCGCGAAAGGTGTCGCGCAGCTGCTCGATCTCCCCGGCGGTCTTGCCCTTCACGAGCTGAGTCATCATCGAGGCCGAAGCCTGGGAGATGGAGCAGCCGCGTCCGGAGAAGCGCAGGTCGCTGACCTTGTCGCCCTCGAATATCACATGGAGAGCAATCTCGTCGCCGCAGAGCGGGTTCTTCATCACCACCGACGAGGTGGCACCCTCGAGCTCGCCCTTGTTCCTCGGCCGACGGTAATGGTCGAGGATCAGCTCCTGGTAGAGCGCGGCGATGTCGGCGGATCGGTCAGTGAGCGACATGTCGGTGAAGATACCCGGGCGTTCAAACATTTCGCCACTGCTTGCCACGGAGGTCACAACAAACCCATCCAGTGGCGCGTCAGGAGTTCCCTGTGATCGCGTCGTCCGTTCTTCCGTGATTAACCAGACGCAGAAACGGTCAACTGAAAAACTGGACACTCACTACGCGGCACTGGTTGGGTCCAATCCTTCCCGGCTCAGCCTACTCCGGCGTGGCCAAAGACCTCTTTCGCTTTGTGCACCCCGGCAATAAGGGCATCGATGTCGGACTCGTCGTTGTAGACGTAAAACGATGCTCGGGCAGTAGCCGCAACGTCCAGGCGCCTCATCAACGGCTGCGCGCAGTGATGGCCGGCGCGGATGCAGATCCCCTCGCCGTCCAGAATCGTCGCCAGGTCGTGCGGGTGAACGTCGCCGAGCGTAAAGCTCAGCACTCCGCTGCGCTCGGCCGGCGGGGGACCGTAGATGAGGATTCCGTCGATCTCCGAGAGACGCGCCTGCGCGGTCGCGAGAAGCTTCCGCTCATGGGCGAGCACCTCGTCCATTCCGATTGCATCGAGGTATTTCGCCGCGGCAGCGAGTCCCACCGCGCCGGCGGCGTTCGGAGTTCCCGCCTCGAACTTGTGCGGCAGAACATTCCACGTCGTCGTCTCGTCGTAGACGAACTCGATCATGTCGCCGCCCGTCTGGTACGGCGGCATGTCCTCGAGAATCTCTCGTTTCCCGACGAGTCCGCCGATTCCCATCGGGCCGAGCATCTTGTGCCCGCTGAAGGCGTAGAAATCCGGGCCCAGATCGTCGAAGCTCACGCGCAGATGAGGTGCGCTCTGAGCGCCGTCGCAGACAGTGAGAGCATCACTCAGCTCGCGCACCAACGCCGTGATCTCGCGCACCGGATTGACTGTCCCGAGCGCATTCGAGACGTGGCTGAAGGCGACGATTCGAGTGCGCCGCGAGATGAGCGACCTGAGGCAGTCGAGGTCGATCCTTCCGTCGCTCGTCAGCTCGCAGATCCGGAATTCAGCCCCCTTCTCGATTGCCAGTTGCTGCCACGGGACGAAGTTGGCGTGATGCTCGAGCGCCGTAACGACGATCTCGTCGCCACGCTTCACGTTTTCGCGCCCCCATGATGAGGCAACGAGGTTTATCGATTCCGTCGTCCCCCGCGTGAAGATCAGACAATCGGTGTCGGCAACCCCGAGAAACCTCGCCACTCCCTCTCGTGCGGCCTGGTAGCATTCGGTCGCCGCGACCGA